>JBAQWH010000371.1:0-11843 GCA_049298815.1 Thermoanaerobaculia bacterium
TGCCGGGCGTCTCGCCCGGCACGGTCTCGAGGCAAACCTGTCGCCGTCAGGCGAGACGCCTGACGGCCGCGGGCGAGACGCCCGCCGTCCGACTCCTACATCGGCAGCCAGTACGACACCTTCACGAGGAAGACGTCCTGGGACGGGGCGTTCGCGATGTTCCGGAAGTCACGCCGCGGGCTGAAGTCGTTGAGCGGCAGGACGTCAGCGCGGTTCTCGTTCCAGACGACGTACAGCGCGCTTCCCGGGCGGAACTCCCAGCGCGCCACCGCACTCCCGCGGACGCTGTGGAAGTTGAAGTCCGGATCGCCGACGTTGCCGCCGTAACCGACGAAGTCGCGGGTGCGCGGCGCGGCGAGCTGGCGATAGTCGCCGTAGTCACCCGCGGAAATGTACGGCTGCAGATAGACCTGGAACGACAACGTCGGCGTGAGCGTCCAGTCGACCCGGGCTCCGACCTCGAACGACTCCTGCTCGAGGTTGCCGACCACGTACCGGCGGCCGAAGGTCTGCGTCGCCGACGGGTCGATCACCGTTCTGACGTACTGATTGCGCTCCCGTTCGCGGGAGTACCACGGCTCGACGCTCACCTGCAGGTTCGACATCGGGCGGGCGTTGAGCTCGAGTCCGATGCTGCGCTCGTACGATCCGTCGTCGCTGCGGTTCAGGTGGCCGTTCACTTCCCAGGAGAACTTCTTCCGGGCGTCGCTTTCCATGCCGACCTCCGCCTGCCACCACGACGGCGTGCGGACGACCGGACCGCCACGGGTGAGGCGGTCGTCGACCGTGCCCGGCCCGAAGAACAGCGACGCCCTGTACTCCCAGTATTTCTGCGACGTCATCTGCGCATCGAACACGAACCCGCGCTCGAGAACGTCTCCGTCGAAGTTGCTGTTCTGCCAGACGCCGGCCCAGCCGACGCGCTCGCGCGTGTACTTCGTCGGCTTCTCGTTGACGTACAGGAGGAGAGCCGAGCCGGAAATGATGTCGGTCCGCTGCATGAAGCCGACGTCGTTCGTCTCGTAGCCCGGTGAGTAACCCTGGACCGAGACGTTCGGGCGCCAGACGCCGGTCGACTTCGAGAACATGACCCTGCCGCCCCATCCGTCGAGCGACGTGCGTGTCGGATCGAGCTCGACGTGTTCGGCATCGGGCCGCTGGTAGTAGCGGGCGGACGAGCGCTGGGTGGAGAGGATCGCTTCCCGGCTGCCGCTCACACGCGAGCTGACGACCTCCCCTTCCAGGACCCAGGCCTTGTCGGCGGACTGGCGGTAGCCGTCGATGCCGAACGTGAGGGCGCTGTCGCGCAGGAGGGGGCGCATCTCGTCGGTCAGCCGGCGGTCGACGGAGGTGACGAAGACGCCGAGGCGAGCCTTCGTCCCGATGTTCTTCCTCGCGCGTCCGACGAAGTAGTTCGTCATCGGCTCGACCTGGAGGCGCTCCTCCGAGCCGGTGCTCGTGAGGAAGCGTGCGCGCTCCGCGTCGGTCAGCGCGTCGAGGACCCCGATCGACCAGCCGCGACCGAGGCTGCCGGTCACCTTCGCCGCGCCGAGGATCGTCGTCTCGTGCGGAGCGATGGAGTAGTCCGCGTCGGGGGAGGTCTGCGGCGCGCGGCCGATCCGGCGCGAGTAGAAGATGTCGGGCTGATTGATGAACCCGAAGTGGCTCGTCGCCGGAGAGTCTCCGAAGTTGAAGATGTTCAGCCCCTCGGTGAAGAAGGGCCGCTTCTCGGGATAGAACGTCTCGAACTCGCTCAGGTTCACCACCGCCGGGTCGACTTCGACCTGCCCGAAATCGGGGTTGACGGTGCCGGTCAGCGTGAGCCGCGGCGTGAGGGCGTACTTGAGGTCGAGGCCGGCGTCGATGCGGCTGTCGCGCGTGTCGAGCAGCGGGTTGCTGCGGTCGGCGCGCGTCAGCACGTCGCCACGCGCGACGGCGTACGGGACGATCTCGAGCGGACGGCCGCGGCGGACGCCTTCGATCCCGACGATGTCGGCGAAGTGCGAGACGAAGCCGGTCTGCCCCTTCGGCGTGTTGACGATCCGCACCATCTCGTTGGTCCGCGTCGTCCGCCGCGTGATGTTGATCCCCCAGACGTGCTCGTCCTTGTGCGCGAAGCGCAGCTGCGAGTACGGCACGCGGACCTCGGCGGCCCACCCGTTGGCGACGATCTTCGTCGCCGACTCCCACACCCCGTCCCAGCTCCCATCCTCACCGATGTCGTTGTAGAGGACGCTGTCGATCTGCACGTTCGCCGGCGTGATCGTAAAGGCGCTGCCGGACAGCCTGTCGTGCTGCGGATCGAGGTTGATCGAGAGGAAGTCGCTCTGCGACATCGTGTCCCGGCGGACCAGCTGCGCAATCGGACGCTGCGGGTCCTCCAGCATCGCGCCGAAGTAGATCGCGTGCTCGTCATAGACGATGCGGATGCTCGTCCGCAGCGTGGCGGGCTGCCCGTCGTGCGGGTCGTGCTGCGTGAAGTCGGTGAACTCGGGAGCCGACTGCCAGGCTGGATCCGAGAGATCCCCGTCGATCGAGGGCGGCGTCGCGACGCGCACGGCTCGAAGCTGCGGACGATCGGGCCAGTTGGCCGCGCGGGCGCGCGGCACGGCACCCATCGTCATCGCGAGGGTGGCGAGAAGAGCAAAGGAGACGCGTGTCGGCATGTGTTTGTCGTCGTTACGTTACGAGATTGGCAAAGTTACTTGGAGCGGAGGCCTTCGCCCGGACACGGAACGGTGAATTCGGGGGGCCGCTCCAGTGGTCAGTGGTCAGTGGTCAGTGGTCAGTGGTCAGTGGTCAGTGGTCAGTGCCGAGAGTACTTGCCGAAACCGATTGCCGCCGGGCGCGTAGGATACCCACCAGATACACCATTTCGGTTTGGAGGGTTCATGAAGCCACGTTCCTGGAGGACGCTTCTCCCGCTCGTCATCGCTCTCGCCATCGCGATCCCGCTCCACGCAGCCGACAAGAAGGTGGAGATCGACAGTCTCCTCGCGAAGTACCAGGAGTACGGCCGCTTCAACGGCTCGGCGCTCGTCGCCACCGACAAGGGCGTGATCCTCGCGAAGGGCTACGGCAAGGCGAACTTCGAGTGGGACGTCCCCAATGCACCCGACACGAAGTTCCGCCTCGGCTCGATCACGAAGCAGTTCACCTCCATGCTCGTGATGCAGCTCGTCCAGGAAGGAAAGATCGACATCGACAAGCCGATGACGGCCTACCTCCCCGACTACCGCAAGGAGACGGGCGACAAGGTGACCGTGCGGCACCTGCTCAACCACACCTCCGGGATCCCGAGCTACACCGGCATGCCGGGCTTCATGCGGGACAAGACCCGCGATCCGTACAGCGTCGACGACTTCGTGAAGAAGTACGCGAGCGGCGACCTCGAATTCGAGCCCGGCTCGAAGTACGCGTACAACAACTCCGGCTACTTCCTCCTCGGCGCGATCCTCGAGAAGGTCACCGGCAAGACGTACGAGCAACTCCTCACCGAGCGGATCTTCAAACCGCTCGGCATGAAGAACAGCGGCTTCGAGCACTGGTCCGAGATCCTGCCGAAGCGTGCGAGCGGCTACCACAAGGGGCCCAGCGGCCTTCAGGTCTCCCCGTACCTCGACATGTCGATCCCGTACGCCGCCGGATCTCTCTACTCCACGGTCGAAGACCTCTACACCTGGGACCGCGCGCTCTACACCGACAAGCTGCTCGACCCGAAGCTCAAGGAACAGCTGTGGAAGCCGGGGCTGAGCGACTACGGCTTCGGCTGGGTCATCCGGAACCAGAAGCTGACCGATGAGAAGTCGGTCGGCATCGTGACGCACGGCGGCGGCATCTTCGGATTCAACACGCTGCACGTCCGCGTGCCCGCGGACAAGACGCTGATCGTCCTCCTCGACAACACCTCGCAGGGAGCGAGCCTCGACCGCATCAGCCGCGGGATTCTCAACATCCTCAACGACCTTCCCTACGACCAGGCGAAGCGCTCGCTGCTCGACGAAGCCCGGGCCACGATGGAGAAGAAGGGCGCGAAGGCCGCGGTCGACCTCGTGCGCAACGCGCCGAAGTCGGAGTACGACGTCAGCGAGAGCGAGGTCAACGGGCTCGGCTACATGCTGCTCCAGAGCGGCAAGGTCGACGAAGCGATCGAGATCTTCAAGCTCAACGTCGAGTCGTTCCCGAAGTCGTGGAACGTCTACGACAGCCTGGCCGAAGCGTATGCGGCCAAGGGGGAGAAGGCGCTCGCGATCGAGAACTACAAGAAGTCGGTCGAGATCAACAAGGCGAACGTCAACGGCGTCAACGCCATCAAGCGGCTCGAAGGACCGGTTGCGAAGGTCGACCCGGCCGCGTTCGACAAGCTCGTCGGCGTTTATGAGCTGATGCCGAACTTCGTGCTGGCGATCACGACCGAGGGTGGAATGCTCTACGGCCAGGCCACCGGCCAGCCGCGGTTCAGCATGACGCCGGTCTCCGCGACCGAGTTCCGGATCGACGTGGTCAACGCGACCATCACGTTCAAGGTCGACGCGAACGGCGTTGCAAGCGAGCTGGTGCTCGACCAGGGCGGAAGGCAGATGCCGGCGAAGAAGAAGTAGCCGCCTCCGCCCGCCCGGTTCCTCGGGTTCCTCGGTCCCTCGGTTCCTCGGGGTTCCTCGGGGAAGTTCCGGGAGGAGGGGGAGATTCGCAGAGCGGACGAGAGCCCCGCAGCGCACGGTTGCGGGGCTCTCTGCATTCGTGACGACCCGACGCGCCCCACGCTCCCCGAGGAACCCGAGGAACCCGAGGAACCCCGAGGGACCCCGAGGGACCCCGAGGAACCCCGAGGGACCCGAGGAACCCCCAGGAACCCCGAGGGACCGAGGGACCGAGGAACCGAGGAACTCCCTCGCCCCCGCCCCCCTCACACCCCTCCGATGACACTCATCACCCGCTGACCGGACCCGCATCATGCGCGCACGCTCGAGTGGTGCGGATGATCACTTCATAGGCGCGGGCTGACGTCCGAATTTCGGGATCGCCGCGCCGGAGAAGAGGGACCGTGCTGCGGCGACTGGCTCCGAAGCTCATCCTCGCGCTGGGCGTGATCATCCTGCTGGTCAAGGTCGTCTCGGTCTGGATCGACGTCCGGCGGCAGGAGGCGCAGCTCATCGAGAGCATGACGCTCGGGGCCGACCAGCTCTCCCGCAGCATCACCAGCGCGACGTGGCACGCGATGCTCGCCGACACCCGTCAGGACGCCTACGAGGTGATGCAGACGATCGCTCAGAAGCAGGGGATCGAGCAGATCCGGATGTTCAACCGGTCGGGTCGCTTGATGTTCTCGACGCGCCCGAGCGACAACGTCCACCTCGACCGGCGTGACGAGGTCTGCGCGCCCTGCCACAAGCGGGCCGCCCCGCTCGTGAACGTCGACATGCCTTCCCGCGTGCGGGTCTACCGCAACGACCGGAAGGGTCGGGCGATCGCGATGATCACGCCGATCTACAACGAGTCGGCCTGCAGCCAGGCGGCCTGCCATGCACACCCTGCCGAGGTGAAGGTGCTGGGCGTTCTCGACGTGACGCTCGACGCGCAGCACGTCGACGACGACCTCCGTGCACTCCGCTCCCGCGCCGTCCTCGTGACCGGGATCGAGATGGGGCTGATCGGGATGTTCCTCGTCTTCTTCACGCGCCGTTTCGTGGAGAGGCCGATCCTGAAGCTGATCGAGGGGACCAAGGCGGTCAGCGACATGAAGCTCGACAAGCCGATCAGCATCCGGTCGAGCGAGGAGCTCGAGCAGCTCGCGAACTCGTTCAACGTGATGCGCGAGCGCCTGCAGCAGGCGGTCGACGAGAACGTCGAGTTCACGCAGCACCTCGAGAGCAAGGTCGAGGAGCGAACCGCGCAGCTCAAGAACGCGCAGCAGAAGCTGATCCAGACCGACCGGCTCGCGTCGCTCGGCCAGCTCGCCGCGAGCGTCGCGCACGAGATCAACAACCCGATCTCCGGCGTCCTGAACCTCTCGATGCTGATGCAGAGGATCATCAAGGACGACGGCATCCCGCCGAACCGGGTCGCCGACGTCCGGCGATACCTCGGCCAGGTCTCCTCGGAGACCTCGCGCGTCGGACGCATCGTCTCCGACCTCCTCGCCTTCTCCCGCCGCTCGAAGCCGCAGCAGAAGGACGCCGACATCAACGCTCTGATCCGGACCACCGTCTCGCTCGTGTCGCACAAACTGCAGCTCGCGAACGTGCAGGCCGACCTGCAGCTCGAGGAGTCGCTGCCGAGCGTCCGCTGCGACGGCTCGCAGGTGCAGCAGGTCGTCATGAACCTGATCCTCAACGGCGCCGAAGCAATCAAGGGAGGCGGCGTGGTCCACGTGCGGACCTCCACCGAGCCCGACCGGAGCGGCGTGGTCCTCGAGGTCAGCGACACCGGCTCGGGCATTCCTCCCGAGCTCATCGACAAGATCTTCAACCCCTTCTTCACGACGAAGGAAGACGGCAAGGGGGTGGGCCTCGGCCTGGCGGTCGTCTACGGAATCGTGCAGGCGCACGGCGGCGAGATCGAGGTCTCCAGCGTCGTCGGCCACGGGACCACCTTCCGGGTCCGCCTGCCGCTCACACCGTTGGACGCCACACCTCCCCCGTCGCCGGACGGTCATGACGGGTCGCGTGCGTGACGTCGATCGCCCTCGCCACGGCCGGCCCGGTCGATCCGGATGCCGTCGAGTACACGCGGGCGTGCATGGACGCGGCCCTCGGCGCGCAGACCACGTTCATGGATCCCCTGCCCGATCCGGAGTACGCCTTCGACCCCGCGAGGAACCAGTACAGCTCCACCCTGATCCTTCGCGACGCCCTGCAGCGGATGCCGCGCAGTGCGACGAAGATGCTCGTCCTCACCGAGCGCGACCTCTTCATCCCGATGCTCTCGTTCGTCTACGGACAGGCCCAGCTCGACGGCCGCGCTGCGGTCCTCTCGCTCGCCCGTCTGCGGCAGGAGTTCTATGGCCTGCCGTCGCAGCCCCCGCTCTTCCTCGTCCGCGTGCGGAAGGAAGTGCTGCACGAGATGGGACACACCTTCGGACTCACACACTGCGAGGACCGGCTCTGCGCCATGGCCCTCTCGACCAACATCGAGCAGCTCGACACGAAACGCGGCGCCTACTGCGACGCCTGCCGCGTCCTGCTGCATGACTCGGAGGCCGCGGAGGATGCCGGTCCCGAACGGATCCAGGGAGATCGGACGTGAAAAAACACTGGGAGATTCTGGTCGTTGACGACGAGCCGGTCATGCGCGAGTCGCTCGCCGCGTGGCTGGCCGAAGACGGGTACGACGTCGACACCGCCGAGTGCGGTCGCGACGCGATCGCGAAATCGGCCGAGCGCGACTTCGCGATCTACTTCATCGACCTAAAGATGCCGGGCGGCATCGACGGCATCGAGACGATGATGGCGATCCGCAAGCTCCACCCCGACGCCTCCGTCATCATCATGACCGCCTACGCGACCGTCGACACGGCGATCACGGCGATGAAGGAAGGGGCGCAGGAGTACGTCGTCAAGCCCTGCAACCCCGAGGAGATCTCGCTCCTCGTCGGCCGGATCATCAAGGTCAAGAACCTCCAGCGCGAGAACCTGATCCTCCGGAAGAAGCTCGCCAAGCAGTACAGCTTCCAGGACATCATCTCGAAGAACGCGAAGATGAACGAGATCTTCGAGCTCATCAAGGACATCGCGAGCCTCCGCAGCACGGTGCTGATCCAGGGAGCCAGCGGCACCGGCAAGGAGCTGATCGCCCGCGCGATCCACTTCTCGGGCGACCGCGCGGCGCGACCGTTCGTCGCCGTCTCCTGTGCCGCTCTGGCCGAGACGCTGCTCGAGTCCGAGCTCTTCGGTCACGAGCGCGGCTCGTTCACCGGCGCCACCGACCGCAAGCGCGGCAAGTTCGAGATGGCCGACGGCGGGACGCTCTTCCTCGACGAGATCGGCGACATCTCACCGAAGCTGCAGGTCGACCTCCTCCGCGTCCTGCAGGAGCGGAAGTTCTTCCGCGTCGGCGGATCGCAGGAGATCCAGGTCGACGTGCGGGTGATCGCAGCAACGCGAGTCAACCTGCAGGAGGCCGTCCTCGGGGGAACGTTCCGCGACGACCTCTTCTACCGTCTCAACGTGATCAACATCCACCTGCCGGCGCTGCGCGAACGCCGCGAGGACGTCCCTCTGCTCGCCCACTCGTTCGTCGAGAGGCTCTCGCACGAGCTCGGGAAAGAGGAGGCCGATCTGTCCGAAGGAGCACTCAAGCTCCTCATGGACTACGACTGGCCGGGAAACGTGCGCGAGCTGGAGAACGCAGTGGAACGCGCGCTCGTCACGGCGAAGACCCGCGTGCTGACCGAGGAGGACTTCGCGTTCCTCCGCTCGGCCGTCCCGACCAACGGATGGAAGGCACCCGACAACGTCACGCTCGACGAGGTCGAGCGGCTCGTCATCTCGGCCACCCTGAAACGCACCAGCGGCAACATCAAGGAAGCCGCCGGCGCGCTCGGAATCGACCGCTCGACGCTGTACGACCGGATCAAGAGGTACGGGATCGAGCGGTGAATGGGAGGGGGATAGGACAATAGGACCCATAGGACCAATAGGACCTATAGGAACCCACCGCCCCCAGAACGCTTCGGGAGGGCGGGTCCTATTGGTCCTATTGGTCCTATTGGTCCTATCGGTCCTATCGGTCCTATCGGTCCTATCGGTCCTATTGGCCTATTGGTCCCATCCCCCCACCCTCACGGGTGCAGGAACATCATTCCGCACACGTCGTCGAACTGGTCGCGCGGGATCATCACCGACAGGTCGTCGACCGGCGTGCCGCCGTCGGCAAGGGCGGCGCCGACGCCGTCGGCCGAGAGGGACATCTGCAGGCGCTCGGCCTCGCGCAGCATCCAGGGCCTCGCCTCTTCCGGCGTGAGGAGATGCGCGAAGTCCGGCTCGTCCGAGGTGGGCCGCACCTTCAGGTACCAGCCGTTCGCGGGATCGCCCACCTCGACGACTTCGCCGTCGACGGGTGAGAGCACGCGGATCCACGCACCCTTCTTCCGGATCGTCCACGCGGTCGCGTTCGCCCGCACCTGCGTACCGACGGCAGGGAACACGGTGCCGTCCGGCGTGCCGATGAGGTGCGCGCCGAGGTCGTCGATGCCGACCGTCAGCAACCCTTCGTCCTCGCGCACCCAGGTGTGGCCGCGATGGTAGAGCCGATCGGACGGCACCTTGAACCCGGCGACCATCTCATCGACGGGAGATGCCGCGAGTGCCGGCATCGCGAGTCGCGCGGCGACGAACTTCTGGTGCTCGGTGCACTTGCGGCAGTCGAAGCCGTTCTCGCAGCGGCGGGTGGCGACTTCACCCGAGAGCTCGTGGCGGCAGCGCCGCGCCGTGGCGGGAAGGTCTTCGAAGTCGGCGTGCCACCGCACGGCCTCCGCCTTGTTCAGCTGCATCGCGCGGAGAGCGCGCGCAGCGCCGATCAGGAGCGTCGCGAAGACGATCATCAGGACGGTGTAGAAGGCGCCGAGAAAGATGATGTGGCCGGCGTCCCACGTGAAATCGTAGATCCCTGGAAGCATGGGCGTCTCCTCACGACTGCTGAAGATCCCGCTCCTGCGGGAACAGCGTCAGATAGCGGAACGAGAGCGAGTAGAGAATCACACCGTAGGCGATGACGAAGAGGAACGTCGCGACCTCCTGCCAGCTCGGCAGGTAGAGCGCGAAGGCCTCGAACTTCAGGGTCGGCACCGCGAGCGTCTGGATCGTCATGACGAACCGGTTGGTCACCACGCCGGCGCAGGCGAGCACCGAGGCGCCGAGCAGCCAGCCGGTGCTCAGGCGGCGTTTCGGCGACAGGAAGATCAGTGCCGGCACCAGGCCGAAGAGCACGATCTCCGCGAAGAGCACCCAGAGTCCGAGCGGCTCCCAGCCGTAGAACCGGATGGCGTTCGCGCCGGAGCGCAACGCGGTCTGGTTCAGCCAGATCAGCGTGTCGATGCTCTTGAGGCCGACGTAGACGATGAGCAGCCAGCCCGACACCTTGCCGAGCAGCTCGAAGACGCCCGGGCGAACGAGCCGTTTGCGCGCGATCTTCGACACGAGCCAGGTGGTGAGCATCACGAACGCCGGCCCGGTCGCGATCGCGGAGAGGATGAAGAGGAAGAAGGTGCTCGGCCAGATCGCGAAGTGATCGCGGTAGGCGAACGGCCTTCCCTGCAGGACGCCGTACAGCCCGCCGAGGGAACCCTGGTGGAAGAACGAAAGGAAGGTCCCGACCGCCGCGAAGACCGGCATGATCTTGTGCAGTTCCCCTTCGAACACCAGGAACGAAGGAATCTCGCGCAGCTTGCGGTTGCGCAGCACGATCGGCGCGTACTCGATGGCCAGCACGGTCAGGTAGCAGGTGATGCAGAACGTGACCTCGGTCAGCATCGAGTGGACGTTCGGGTGCCAGAACGTGAACCACGCCCGCAGCGGCTGACCGACGTCGACCGCCAGCACGAGCACCGCCCCCGAATAGCAGATGAACCCGATCACGACCGCGCTGTTGATGACGGCGCGCAGCTCGTGACGGCGGAGGATGTAGAGGAGGAAGCCGGTGAAGAACGCGCCTGCGCCGAGCGCGATCACCGCGAGGTCGAGGAAGATCCAGAGGCCGAACGCGAACCGGTTGTCCATGTTCGTCTGGTTCAGTCCCCGCGCGAGGCAGAGGTAGATCGCATAGATCCCGAGGCCGAGCATGCCGAGCCACGGAGCGAGCCAGGTGAGGAACTTCTTCGTCGAGCAGCGGCGGACGCCGCGGAGAATGAGAGGTTTGTCCATCGCCTTATCCACGTGAGACCTCCTGCGCCACGTCGACGTCGCCGAGACGTCGCACCCACTCGCGGTCGGAGCGGTAGTAGACCTTCGAGTCGGTGCCGAGACCCTCGAGCAGGCGGAACGCGTTACCGCTCTTCGCGAGCTTTGCGACCTCGCTCTTCGGATCCTTCAGGTCGCCGAAGGCAATCGCCTGCGCGGGACAGCCTTCGACGCAGGCCGGAACGTAGTCGTTCGGGTCGATGTCGTGCTGGCCGGCCGCCGCTGCCTTGTCGATCGCCTGCTGCCAGCGCGAGTGGCAGAAGTTGCACTTCTCGACCACGCCGCGCATCCGGACCGAGACGTCGGGGTTGAGCGTCTGCTCCATCCCCTTCGGCCACTCCGGGTCGAACCAGTTGAAGTAGCGCGCGTGATAGGGGCACGCGGTCATGCAGTAGCGGCAGCCGAGGCAGCGCGGCGGGATCTGGCTGACGACCCCCGTCTCGGGGCTGACGTCGACCGCGTTCTGCGGGCAGACCGTGGCGCAGGGGGTATTCACGCCGCAGTGCTGACACGACATCGGGATGTACGCGGACTCGTTCTTCGGGAACTCCGCACCGTTGTCGGCGCGGTAGACGCGCAGCCAGGTCATGCCGGTGCGGTCGTTCGCGGAGAGGACGGGAGCGACGTTGTTCTCGACGGCGCACGCGGTCGCGCAGGAGCCGCATCCGGTGCAGCGGTCGAGGTCGATCACCATCCCGTACCGTGATTTCGGTTCGACGTTCTTCATTTACGCCTCCACCAGCTTCGCCGGGGCCGAACGCCAGGTGCCGTTCGCATCGGCCGTCGAGATGTCGAGCACTCCGGTGCGTCCTGCTCGTTTCGCGTCGCCGAGCGCCGCAGCGTCCGGTCCGACGGTCACCTCGACGACGTTCGGCATCACGGCCGCGTCGGCCGCGATGAGCACCTCGACGCTGCCGGCCTGCGTCTCGAGACGGGCAAGCCGTCCTG
>JBAQWH010000372.1:0-2376 GCA_049298815.1 Thermoanaerobaculia bacterium
GGCGATTAGCCGGGGGTGGAGCGAAGCGACACCCCCGGATTTCAGGCGCAAAAACAACGCGCCCCGGCAGGGGCGCTGGAGGGATCCCGCGCCCCGCGCCGGGGCGCGGGATCTCGTTGCGAACCTAGAAACTCTTGAGGAAATCTTCGTTCGACTGGAACTTCTGCAGACGCTCGAGGAGCATTTTCATCGCGGTCATCGGGTCGGTCCCGGCGAGGGCGCGGCGGAGCGTGTGGATCTTCGGCAGGACCGTCGGCGGAAGGAGCTTCTCCTCCTTGCGCGTGCCGGTCTGACCGATGTTGATCGCCGGGAAGATGCGGCGCTCGAAGAGGCCGCGGTCGAGGACGATCTCAGTGTTCCCGGTTCCCTTGAACTCCTGAAAGATGACTTCGTCCATCCGCGATCCGGTGTCGACGAGCGCGGTCGCGATGATCGTGAGCGAGCCCCACTCCTCCGCGTTGCGCGCGGCACCGAAGAAGCGGCGGGGCTTCTCCATCGTCCGGGCGTCGATGCCGCCGGAGAGGATCTTGCCGCTTCCGCGCTGCTCGTTGTTGTACGCGCGCGACATGCGGGTGATGGAGTCGCAGAGGATCACGACGTCCTTCCTGATCTCGACGAGGCGCCGCGCCCGCTCGAGGACGATCTCGGCGAGATGAATGTGGCTCTCGGCGTTCTCGTCGGAGCTCGACGCAATGACTTCGCCCTTCTCGACCGAGCGCCGGAAATCGGTGACTTCCTCGGGGCGCTCGTCGACGAGCAGCACGAACAGCGTCACGTCCGGGTGATTCGTGTTGATGCCGTGCGCGATGTCCTTGAGGAGCGTCGTCTTGCCGGCCTTCGGAGGGGCGACGATGAGGCAGCGCTGTCCCTTCCCGAGGGGCGAGAGGAGGTCGATCACGCGCGTCGTGAGACGCTCCGGCTCGGTCTCGAGCTTGAACATCTCGTTCGGGTCGATCGAGATCAGCTCGGAGAACGGGCGCCGCGAGTCGCGGTACTCCTCGACAGGAACCCCTTCGATGAGCTCGAGCGTGGTGAACTCCGAGCCGTTGGCAGTCCGTCTCCCGGTGCCGGTGAGGTGCAGCCCGGCCTGGAGGTGGAGCCGCTCGACGACCGGCCGTGGAACGATCGGGTCGCCCGGCTGCGGGTAGTAGCCGGCGGCCGGGTCGACGAGGACCCCGGTGCCGTTGGGCTTCACCCAGAGGACGCCGCTGACGGCGATCGGCTCGCCGCTGACGACCGGCGCACCGTTGGTGCCGTTGCCGTTTTCAGACGGGCCGGCGCCTTCGCCTCGGCCCCTGCCTCGACGGGAACGGCGACGCCGTCCACGAGCGCCGTCGCCTTGCGGCGACTGCGGTTTGGATTCGTTTCCCGGCGACGGGGAAGCTTCGTTGCCGGCCGGGGATTCTGCGGCACCGGGTGCGCCTGGACGGCGCTTCCGACGCCGCCGCTTACGCGGAGAGCGATTGTCTGGTGTCATGCGTACTCAACTAGGGCGTTAATGAGCTTTCACCTGCAAGTCCACTGGGACCGACGACACGTTCAGGCGGAGAGTCAATCTCAAACGCCGGCGGGATGCCTCAAGCGATCGTCGCGCGAGGTGCCTACGTAGTATGGAGAAACGTTTTCGAGAATGCAAGGCGGGCCCGTTTGGGAGTTCCTCGGTCCCTCGGTTCCTCGGGTTCCTCGGGTTCCTCGGTTCCTCGGTTCCTCGGGTTCCTCGAGGAACTCTCCAAGCCCACCGTCCTACAACGCCACCTTTGTGCCAGAATTGCCCGTCACCATCCCAGACATCAGTGGGTCCGATCCATGCCTGAGACCATCCTTGCCGTCGAGTACGAACCCCGATACATCGAACGCATCCGTCAGGCGCTGTCGGCACTGCCGTTCGCAGTCGTCTTTGCGAAGGACGGTGCGGAAGCGCTCGGAGTGTTGAGCTCCCCGCAGGCGGCTCCCCGGCTGATCGTCCTCTCCTCGGTGATCCCGAAGATGAGCACGCTCGATCTGATCCGCGAGATCCGCGGCCGCGACGCATTCAAGGAGACGCCGATCCTCTTGACGGTCTCGGGCTACACCGGGAAGAGCCCCGTGGCGGATGCGCAGCGGATCGGCGCGTCCGACCTTCTGGCCAAGCCGTACGCGGAACCGGACCTCCTTGCGAAGGTCCAGCAGGTCCTCGGGATCGCGCAGGCCGCGCCTGTGCCGTCCGAGGCCGACCCGCATCAGTTCACGTCGAACGAGATCTTCGGCGACATCATCGACGGCGAGCCGGCCGCGGCGCAGGGGCGGAAGCTCTCCGCGCGCGCCGAGGCGAGTCTCGACAAGATGCTGGCGGATACGCTCGCCGACGTGATGCCGGGGAAGAAGGGGGCTCCGCAG
>JBAQWH010000373.1:0-22442 GCA_049298815.1 Thermoanaerobaculia bacterium
CGTCCAGGCCGTCCGCGCCGACCACGTCGGGGACGTAGGTCGCGCCGAGTTTGACCGACAGCCCGGGCCCGAGGTCGAGGCCGAACGTGTTGTGCGGAAGGAGGAGGATCGAGCCTGCCGGGAGCACCTTCACGAGGAGCGGGCGGAGGAGCTCGGCATTTGGATAGGCCAGCGCCGCCTGGTCGAACTTCCAGACCTCGCCGAATGCGGCGGCGGCTTCCTGGCAGACGGGGTCGACGCCGGAGCCGGCGACGATCGCGACGGGAGCCGATCCGGGGAAGAGGCTCTGCGCGGCGGTCGCGAGCTCGAGGGTGGAGTCGTCGGCCTTGCCGTCCGCGTGCGCGACGTAAACGAAGATCTTCGCGTCCATTACTTGAGTCCTCCCTTGGCCTTCAGGAGATCGACCAGCTTGACGGCCAGCTCCTCGGTGCTTCCTTCCAGCATCTCGGCGCCGGCGCCGGCCTGCGGGACGAAGTAGTCGACGCGACGGACTTTGGCGGCGGCCGTCCCGACGGAGTCAGCGGCGAGCCCGAGGGCTCCGGCGTCGAGCACCGGGATCTCGACCGAGGCCACCTTGCGGATCCCGCGGATGCCGACGTAGCGCGGCTCGTTGATGCCGGTCTGGATCGACAGGACGCAGGGGAGCTCGATGTCGCTGATCTCCTGGCTGCCGCCTTCGATCTCGCGGCCGATGCGGAGCGACTTGTCCTTCACCTCGATCTTGTTGACGAGGGAGGCGTAGGGCCAGTCGAGCAGCGCGGCCAGCATCCCCCCGACCTGCGCGGCGCCGTCATCGGCGAGAGCACCGGTCATGATGACGTCGTACTGACCCTTCTTCGCGGCGGCCGCGAGGATGGTCGCGACGCCGAGGCCGTCCGAGCCGTCGAACGCGGGATCGGTGAGGAGCAGCCCCTGGCCGGCCCCCATCGCCATCTCGCGGCGCACGACCTCTTCCGCCTCCGAGTCGCCCATCGAGACGACCGTGACGTTTCCACCCTCGCGCTCTGCGATCTGGATGGCTTCTTCCACCGCGTAGTTGTCCCACTCGTTGACCGAGTAGACCAGGTCCTCGCGCCGGATGTCCGTCCCTCCCGGCCCGACGCTGATTTCGTTCTCAGCAGAGTCGGGAACGCGTTTCACACAAACCAGGATCTCCATGTCGGTCTCCTATTTCTTCTTTGGAGGGCGGACTTCAGTCCGCGGGCAGTGGGACTTCAGTCCCGCTGCCTCGGTCTCGCCCGTGCCGGACTTCAGTCCGGCACGCCGCGGACTGAAGTCCGCCCTGCGATTCGAAAGATCACTATTGCAGCTGCCCGTCGACCAGCTCGACGAGGTCGAGGACTTCCATCTTCCCTTCGAGTCCGGCGACCTTGATGGCGTCTTCGATGTTGGTCAGGCAGTAGGGGCAGGCGGTCACGATCACGTCGGCCCCGGCCTCGCGCGCCTGCTGCACCCGGACGACGCCCATGCGCTGCTCCTCCTCCGGTTCGTAGAAGAGCATGAGGCCGCCGCCGCCGCAACAGAAAGAACGGTCGCGGCAGTTGCCTTCCATCTCGACGCGCTTGAGCCCGGGGATGCCGTCGATGGCCTGCCGCGGAGCGTCGTAGGTGTCGTTGTGGCGGCCGAGGTAGCAGGGATCGTGGTAGGTGTACGTCTTCGACGCGTCGGCGAGAGGGTTGAGCTTGAGCTGCCCGTTCTCGATCTTGAGGGCGATCAGCTCGCTGACGTGCTGCACCGGGGGCATGTCCA
This sequence comes from Thermoanaerobaculia bacterium, assembly GCA_049298815.1. GTDB lineage: Bacteria > Acidobacteriota > Thermoanaerobaculia > Gp7-AA8 > Gp7-AA8 > JBAQWH01. The sequence continues at coordinate 1,750 of JBAQWH010000373.1, forward strand.
CGTAGTCGTTCCGCAGGGCGTTCAAGGCATGCGGATCGTTGACGATGATGTTGCGCGCTTCCGATGCCTTGATCGCCTCGGTGTTCTGCTCCTTGAGGCTCTGGAAGAGCATCTCCTCGCCGAAGCGCCGGACGTCGTGGCCGCTGTCCTTCTCGTCCTTGCCGATGACGGCGAAGTCGACGCCGCTCTTCTTGAGGATGCGGGCGGTCGCCTGCGCGATCTTCTGCATGCGGTCGTCGTACGACGTGATGCTGTCGACGAAGTAGAGGGTCTCGGCGGTCTCGCCTTTTTCGACGAGCTTCACGTCGATGCCTTCACCGGCCCCTGCGATCCAGCCGGCGCGCTGCTTCTCGAGCTTGCCCCAGGGGTTGCCGCGCTTCTCGAGAGCGCTCATCGGCTTCTGGAGCGACTGCGGCACCAGGCCGTCGTCCACCATGCCGCGCCGCAGGTCGACCATCTTGTCGATGTACTCGATGCCGACGGGGCACTCCTCCTCGCACGCGCCGCACGTCGTGCACGACCAGATCTCGTCCTCGCTGTAGATGCTGCCGATCAGCGCGGGATGATCCGTTTTCTCCTTGCCGAGGATCGGGTAGTGGTCGAACGCGTAGTCGCGGGCCTTGATGCTGACGAATCGCGGCGAGAGCGGCCGCCCGACGATGTTGGCCGGGCAGCGGTCGCTGCAGCGTCCGCAGTCGACGCAGCTGTAGAAGTCGAGGATGTGCTTCCACGTGAAGTCTTCGAACTTCTTCACGCCGAACGATTTCAGATCGTCGAGCTGCGCGTCCGTGATCCCGTGGACCACCGGCTTCACGTTGCCGGTCCGGACCCGCATGAAGAAGACGTTGAACAGCGACGTGATGACGTGGAAGTGTTTGCCGAAGGGGAGGAAGCAGAGGAAGAAGAAGAAGGTCAGGTCGTGAACGGTGTAGGCCGCGAGGTTGATGCCGGCCAGCGTCGGAACCGGCACGCCGGCGAGCATCCGGTGGAAGATCCACGGCAGGGTGAGGAAGGTGGCGGAGTGCGCCGCTTCGCCCTGCGCGGCCAGCAGAGCCCCTTCGAAGAGGCTCTCGGAGATCATCAGCGTGGCGATGAGGCCGAGGACGAAGAGCGCTTCCGGAGTGTGGTCCTTGCCGAGTTTCGCGGGGACGGCGTAGCGCGCCGGCTTGAAGAACGCGCGGCGGATCGCGAGGATCACCACCGCCACGACGACGGCCGTCGCGGCGACGTCCTTGACGACGTTGTAGATCGTGCCGACGACGCCGTCGAAACCGGGGATGACGAAGCCGTCGACGAACCCGAGCACCACCAGCTGCATCGAGCGGGCCCCGAGGATGAGGAACCCGAAGAAGACGACGATGTGAAGCACCCCGGCCAGCATGTAGCGGGGCTGCCGCCACTGTGCTAGCCAGAGCTTGAGCACCAGCAGGATGCGTTTCGGGATCTGCGAAAAGCGGGGATCAGGCGCGCCCCGCAACAGCGGAACGACTCGGCGCGCCATGATCCACGCGAAGCAGATCAGCCCCACCAGAGGGATCAGGATGAACAGCACCTTCGCGGGCATTCCCGCGAGCATTGCGGTCGCGGGAGAAAAGGGCTCGTTGGTCATCGGGTTCTCCAGTCAGGCTGCGGGCGCTACTTGCCCCCGAAGGAATCCTCGGAGATGTCGATTGCGGCGCTGCTGCCGGAGAGAATCGAGTCCATCCTGCCGAGTGCCATCGGAAGCATGGCCTGGATGAAGTACTCGGCGCTCTTGAGCTGCCCTTCGTAGAACGCGGCGTCCTTTTCCTTCCCTCCGGCCGCGAGCGTTTCCGCGGCGATGCGGGCGCGCCACAGGAGCATCCATCCGACGATCACGTCGCCGCACGCTTCGAGGAACGGGTAGGCGTGCGCGGCCGCGGTGAGCAGGTTGCCGTACATGGCGGTCATGCCCATGTGGCGTGCGACCTCTTCGAGCTTGAGGAGGGCTTCCTCCATCTTCTCGGCCAGCGGTGCCGTCCGTTCGATGTCGGCCGCGGCGGAAACGCTGCGACGGATCTCTTCGCCGAGGTCCTGGATCGGACGCCCGCCGTTCTGTCCCAGCTTGCGGCCGAAGAGGTCCATCGCCTGGATCCCGTTCGTCCCTTCGTAGATCTGCGTGATGCGGCAGTCGCGCAGCAGCTGCTCGACCGGGTACTCCTTGATGTAGCCGTAGCCGCCATAGACCTGGACCGCGATGTTGCAGACGTCGAAGCTGCGGTCGGTGGTGTACGCCTTCGCGATCGGGATCAGGAAGTCGATGATTCCCTGCAGCCGCGTCTTCTCCTCGGCGTCCTCGGTGGTCGCGATGCTGTCGATGCAGAAAGCGATGTAGTACGAGAGGCTCCGGAGGGCTTCGACGTAGACCTTCATCGTCATCAGCATCCGGCGGACGTCGGGATGCTGGATGATCGGCACGCCCGGAGCGTCCTTCTCCATCATCTTGAGCAGGTGGCGGCCCTGCACGCGGGTGCGCGCGTAGTTGAGCGCGTACATGTAAGCGGCGCTGGCGCACGCGAGGCCCTGGTTGCCGACCATCAGGCGCGCGTCGTTCATCATCAGGAACATGGCGCGCATGCCCTTGTTGGCGTCGCCGAGCAGCGTGCCGCGGCACTTGCCCTTGCTGCCGAGCGCCATCGACGCGGTCGTGTTGCCGTGGATGCCCATCTTCTCTTCGATGCCGGTGCAGACGATGTCGTTCGACTCGCCGAGGCTGCCGTCGTCGTTGACCCAGATCTTCGGGACGAGGAAGAGGGAGATGCCGGAGGTGCCGGCGGGAGCGCCTTCGATCCGCGCGAGGACTGGATGGATGATGTTGACCGAGAGGTCGTGCTCGCCGCCCGAGATGAAGATCTTGCTGCCGGTGAGCGAGTAGGTGCCGTCACCGTTGGGAACGGCGATGGTCGAGAGCGCGCCGACGTCGGATCCGGCCGCCGGCTCGGTGAGCAGCATCGTGCCGGTCCACTCTCCCGAGAAGAGCTTCTTGAGGAAGAGCTTCTTCTGCTGGTCGGTGCCGAACGTCTCGATCAGCTCTCCCGCCCCGTGGGACAGGCCGGCGTACATCACGAAGGCGAAGTTCGCGGCCATCAGGAAGTCGGAGGCGGCGGTGGCGACGGTGCGCGGCATGCCCTGACCGCCCCACTCGGGGGCCTCGGTCATCGCCAGCCACTCGCCCTCGCGGACGGCCTTCCACGCCTTGTGGAACGACTCGGGGACCGTGACCTTCCCGTTCTCGAAGTGGACGCCCATGCGGTCGCCGTCGGTCTGCGTCGGGAGGATCTCCTTCACCGCGAGGTTGCGCGCCTCGGAGATGATCAGGTCGATCGCCTTCCGGTTGAACTCCGGAAAACGCTCGTGCTTCGCGAACTGCTCGACCTTCAGCTGTTCGTGAAGGATGAAGTCGATGTCTCTGCGGTCTGCAAGGATCTGAGCCATGGTGCTGCCTCCAATGTGATTTCAGGATTTCGGAGAGCGGACTTCAGTCCGCTGATGCCGGACTTCAGTCCGGCATCGGTCCCGCGGCATCACGGCCGCGGGACTGAAGTCCCGCGGCGGCGGACTGAAGTCCGCTCTCCGTGAAGCGTGCCGTCCGCGGGTGAAGCACGTCATCGTTCTGTCAGACCCGCTCGAACACCGTCGCGATGCCCTGGCCGAAGCCGATGCACATCGTGGCGACGCCGGTCTGCTGGCCTCCGGCTTTCATCGCGTGGAGGAGGGTCGTCGTGATGCGGGCGCCCGAGCAGCCGAGCGGATGGCCCAGAGCGATCGCACCACCGTTGACGTTGACCTTGTCGAGCTTGTCGCGAAGCTGCAGATCCTTGAGGACCGGCAGGGACTGGGCCGCGAAGGCTTCGTTGAGCTCCCACAGCTGGATGTCCGTCGTCTTCAACTTGGCGCGCGTGAGCGCCTTCTTGACGGCGGGCACCGGACCGTAGCCCATGATCGAGGGGTCGACGCCGGCGGTGGCCATCGACCGGATCTTCGCCATCGGCTCGAGGCCGAGCTCTTTCGCACGGTCGGCCGACATCACGAGGAGGGCCGAGGCGCCGTCCGAGATGGCCGAAGAGTTGCCCGCGGTCACCGTGCCATTCTTCGGGTCGAAGGCAGGCTTGAGCGCCGCGAGGCCCTCGAGGTTCGTGTCCTCGCGGATGACTTCGTCGTAGTCGTACACCACGGAGAAGCCGTTCTCGTCATGCCCTTCCAGCGGCACGATCTCGTCCTTGAAGCGGCCGCCGATTCGCGCCTCGTGCGCCTTCTGATGCGACCGGAACGCGAACTTGTCCTGTGCCTCGCGGTTGATGCCGTGCATCTTCGCGAGGACCTCGGCGGTGATTCCCATCATCCCGGCCGCCTTTGCGGCGTACTTGCTCATCGCCGGGTTGAAGTCGATCCCGTGCGTCATCGGAACGTGGCCCATGTGCTCCACGCCGCCGACGATGAAGAGGTCACCGTAGTCGGCCATGATCGACACGGCCGCCGTGTGCAGCGCCGACATCGACGAGCCGCAGAGACGGTTGACGGTCTGCGCGCCGACCGTGTGGGGAATGCCGGCCATCAGCGCTGCGAAACGGCCGATGTTGTAGGCCTGCTCCAGGGTCTGCTGGACGCAGCCCCAGATGACGTCATCGATCTCGGCGGGATCGATCTTCGGGTTGCGCTTGAGCAGCGCGCTGATCATGGCCGCGGAGAGGTTCTCGGCCCGGACGTTCCGGAACATCCCTCCCTTGGAGCGGCCCATCGGGGTGCGAACGGCATCAACGACGACGACGTCTTTCATCGCTTACCTCGTTTCCTTCGAGTCGCCGCCGACTCCGGCAGGCTGGAGAACCTCGGCGCTCGGCTCTTTGGCTGGTTCGTGGAACGTGCTGCCGGTCTCGGCGAGCTTCAGCATCTGCGCCGTCGGCTCGTAGAGCTTCCCGAGCGAGGCGAACTTCGCCGCCTTCTCGTTGAGCGCCTTGAGCCCGACGGTGTCGGCGTAGCGGAACGGGCCGCCCCGGAACGGTGGGAAGCCGAGGCCGTAGATCAACGCGATGTCGACCTCCACCGGGGTGTTGACGATCTTGTCCTCGAGGCAGCGCGAGCACTCGATGATGAGCGGGAGCATCATCCGGTCGATGATGTCCTGATCGGTGATCGAGGCGGCGTTGTCGGCCGTGACGAGCGGCTTGAGGATGCCCTGCGCTTCGGGATCGACGGTCTTCTTCGGCACGCCCTTCTTGTCGGGGACGTAGGTGTAGAAGCCCTTGCCGTTCTTCTGGCCGAAGCGCTGCAGCTCGAACATCGCGTCGATCGCGGTCTTCTCGGCGGAGGCCATCCGGTCGGGGAAAGACGCCGCCATGACTGCGTTCGCGTGGTGCGCGGTGTCGATGCCGACCACGTCCAGGAGGTAGCCCGGGCCCATCGGCCAGCCGAACTTCTCCATGACCTTGTCGATCTTCAGGAAGTCGACGCCTTCGTTGACCAGCTTGATGAAGCCTGCGAAGTACGGGAAGAGGACGCGGTTGACGAGGAAGCCGGGACAGTCGTTGACGACGATCGGCGTCTTTCCCATGGCGAGCGCGTAGCTCACGGTGGTGGCGACGGCCCGTTCGCCAGACTTCGCGCCGCGGATGACCTCGACCAGCGGCATCCGGTGCACCGGATTGAAGAAGTGCATGCCGCAGAAGTTCTCCGGCCGCTTGAGTCCCTCGGCCAGGCGCGTGATCGAGATCGTCGAGGTGTTGCTCGCCAGGATCGCGTCCTCTTTCACGTGGTCTTCGACTTCGGCGAGGACCGACTTCTTGACCTTCTCGTTCTCGACGACCGCCTCGACGACGAGGTCGACGCCTTTGAAGTCGCCGAAGGAGAGGCTCGGGCGAATCCGCGTGAGCACCTCAGCCATGCCGTCGGCGGTCATCTTGCCGCGCTCGACCCGCTTGGCGAGGAGCTTCTGCGCTTCCGCCAGGCCGAGGTCGATCGCTTTCTCGTTGATGTCCTTCATCACGATCGGAACGCGCTTCGAGGCGGACTGGTAGGCGATGCCGCCGCCCATGATCCCGGCTCCGAGGACGGCCGCCGATTCCACCTTCCCGGCGGTCTTGGCCATCTTCTTCGCGACTTTTCCGACGAACTGGTCGCCGAGGAAGATGGTGACGAGGTTGGCCGCGGTGGGCGTCTTCGCCATCTTGGCGAACGCCATCGCCTCGATCTTCAGCGCGTCTTCGCGGCCTCTGCCGGCGCCCTGCTGCATCGCGGTGATCGCGGCGACCGGGGAGGGGTAGTTCGGGCCGGCCTTCCCGGCGACGAAGCCTTTCGAGACCTCGAAGACCATCATCGTCTCGGTGGGATTGAGCTTGAGAGGGGAGACCTTCTCGAGGCGGCGGGCTTTCCAGTCGCGCTTGCCGTCGATCGCCTGGCCGAGCAGGTTCAGAGCGGCCTCGCGCAGCTTCTCGGGCGCGACCACCGCATCGACCATGCCGGTCTTGAGGGCCGTGTCGGCGTCGTACTGCTCGCCGCCGGCGATCCACTCGATGGCGTTGTCGGCGCCTGCGACGCGCGACATCCGGACCGTCCCGCCCCAGCCGGGGAAGATGCCGAGCTTCGTCTCGGGGAACCCGATCTTGGCGGTCGTGGCCATGACCCGGTAGCTGGTGGTCAGGGCGAACTCGAGCCCGCCACCGAGGGCAAACCCGTTGATCGCCGTCACGGTCGGGAAATCGAAGTCCTCGATCGTGGAGAACAGCTTGTGGACCTCCATGATCCACGCGACCAGCTGATCCTCTGTCTGCTTGAAGTAGCCGGTGAACTCGGTGACGTCGGCGCCGACGATGAACGCGTCCTTGCCGCTGGTGGCGATCAGGCCCTTGACGCCGGGCTCCGCCTTGATGAGGCCGACCGCCTCGCCGAGCTCGGCCAGGGTGGCCTTGTTGAACTTGTTGACGGAATCACCCTGAAGATCGAACTTGAGCTCGACGATGCCATCCTGCAGCATCGAGCACTGGATGGACTGCCCTTCGAATTTCATCGAACCTCCCTAACGGTCCTCAGTGTAAATGAACCGCCATTCAGTCGATGTTCTCCGTGTTGCGCACCGCGTGTGCGTGCGGGGGACCACTCGCGGCTGTAACCGTCGTCGCAACGAATCGTGACGGAGCTGTAAACAGGGCCCGGGCGCCGGTTTCAGGGCCGGTGGCGGGTGTGACGAGGCCGCTGCACGTCATCCGGCCCGGCGATTCTCCTAGGTCTGCGTGTCAGGACAAACTGACAGTCGGCGTGATCGTGTAGTCGACCCGCGCCTCGTGGTACTCGCGGTTCGCCTCCCAGGCCTTCCGCAGCATGAGCGCGTCCTCCCCGTGGGCGCGATCGACCGCGAGGATCCCGTCGAGGTGATCGATCTCGTGCTGCAGCAGCTCGGCAGAAGCCCGGTCCATCTCCTGCCAGCGCTTCGGCCGTCCATGCTCGTCGGCGTAGTCGATCGAGATCGAGGACGCGCGCGCGACGCGCACCAGCAGGTCGGGGAAGCTCATGCAGTCGTCCCACATCGTGAACGTGTCGGGGCTGCGCCAGGTGATCACCGGATTGACGACGAAGAACGTCCCGCGGCCGAGGTTCACGGCGATGAAGCGCTGGGCGATCCCGATCTGCGGCGCCGAGATCGCGCGGCCGAAACCGTGTTCGGCGCGAAAAGACTTGAGCGTCGACGCGAGTTCGTCGAACCGCGCGTTGGCGAAGTCCTCGACGGGTGCCGACGGTACGCGCAGCCGTGGATCGCCAAGCAGCAGGATCTCGCTCATCGAGCGCAGTGTAACGGGCCGGGGCTCCCGCGGGATGCTCCGCTATTTCTGAAACGCGTAGCTGATCTTCGCGAAGAGCTGGCGATTGGCGCGGCGGAAGACGCCTTCCTCGCCCGTGACCTCCTGCAGGTCGCCGAAGCCGACGTAGAAGACGGTCTGCCAGTTCAGTTTGTACGCGAAGAGGAGTTGGGCGGCGAGCGAGCCGGAATGCTGGGCGACGTCGATCGTCGGGACCGGGTCGGTCGAGCTGTCGGGAACGTTCGCGTAGAGATCGCGATCGCGGTTCGTCCGCTGGTTCTGCACGATCGTCCGGAGGAACGTCCGCGAGTTGAAGGTGTAGGTCGCGCGCACGCGCTGGACCTGTGAGGTGAAGAGCCGGTCGCCGCTGAGGCTCAGCCAGCGGAGCCCGGAAGTGATCGAGATCTGGAGGTGATCGGTGGGGCGCAGGGTGGCGCTCGCATTCATGTTCGCGCCGCGGCCGGGGCGGTTGTTCGAGAAGTCGACCTCGTCGCCGATCCATCCGTCGAAGTTGACCGAGCTGAGGACGCGGCTGACCGCGAAGTTGACCTGGTAGTAGAGCCGGTCGCGGTCGAAGAGCTCGCCCTCGTTTGCAACCGTGTCGTGTGCGACGCGGAACCGCGTGAACGAGCGGAACTTGCCGTCCGTGCCGACACCCGCCGACGCGAGGCGGTACAGGAGCGCGCCGTCCTGCGTCTGCTGGTACTCGCCGAACGCGAAGTAGCGCGCGCGGCTGAAGAAGCCTTTCGGGCGCGTCGTGTAGCCGGCCTCGGCGAAGGTCCCGCGCCAACCGACCTGCGGCACGAAGCCGTTGTCCGCGCGGAACTCGTCGTCGTAGTCGCTGTAGTTGACGTAGACGTCGCGCTTCGCGTCCGAGTAGCTCCACCATGCGAAGCCCGCGTGCCCCGCGAGGCTCTGCCCGTTCCACTCGCTCGCGAGGTCCGGCCGGTCGGGAGTCTTCGTGCTGCTGAAGAGCAGTTGTCCGGTGATCGTGTTCTTTTCGCCGATGCGCCACTGGAAGTCCGGGCCGAAGACGCGGTTGTGCGCATCTCCCTCGGCCTCACGTGCAGTGCCGAGGATGCTGATGAACGAGCGGCCGAAGTCGCGGCGGACCCGGCCGATCGCAGCGATCGACGAGAAGTCCTGCGACGCGAAGCCCGAGCCGTGCGCGGAAGGGAGGATCACCGAGCCGCCGCCGCGGTCCTGCGCGACCAGCAGCGTGTACCCGTAGTCGCCGGTCTTGCCGGTCGTGCGCGCGCCCCAGCCGGGAGAGGTGAGGGTCCGGGTGTAGACGGCCTGGATCGGCGTGTTGAACAGCTCGACTCCCTCGAGGAAGAAGGGCCGCTTCTCCGAGATGAAGACCGCGAAGCGCTCGTTCGTCGAGATCACGGCGACGTCCGACTCGATCTGCGAGAAGTCGGGATTCACCGTGGCGTCGACGGCCATGTCGGCCGTCGGGCTCCACTTGAGGTCGAGTCCCGCGTCGCTTCCGAGCGGCTGGCTCGACAGCTTGCTTCCGAGGCCGTTCCGCGGCTCGCTCAATTGCTGAGCCGTCACGTACGGCGCGACGACCATGTGGTCGCCGGCCGGGAGTCCACGCATCCCGGTCACCTTTCCGAAGTTGCAGACGAAGCAGTTCGACTCGCGAGGGAGCCGCGAGGTGAAGATCTGGTAGCGGCGGTCGCGCGGGAAGTTGCGGTAGAGGATCAGCCCCCACTGTTCCGGATTCGGGTTGTCGTACCGGAGCGAGGAGAAGGGGATGCGCATCTCGAGGGTCCAACCCTTGTCGTGGATCCGCGCGGCGGAGTCCCAGAAGAAATCGGGCGAGGCGTCCTCGATGCCGGCGCTGTCGTCGTTGACGGCGTCGAACTGCACGCCGCGCGCGGTGACGAAGAACTCGGTCGCCGTCTTCCCGTCGTTGCGCGTGTCGAGGATGACGCCCGCGAAGTCGTCGGCATTGCCGCTGATCTGGTCGTGGTCCGCGTAGACGGCGCGGATTTGCGAAGGGTTCGGGTCGCTCGACTCGATGGCGATGTAGAGGAAGCGGTCGTCGTAGGCGACGAGGCCGACCGTCCGGACCTTCGGCTCGACGTTGTCGCCGGGGTTGGTCTCGTACCACCGCTCGTACTTTGTCGCCTGCTGCCAGGCCGGCTCGTCGAGCAGCGCGTCGATCCTGAAGGGGGCTTCGACCCGGCCGATCGAGGCCGAGCCTGCTGGCGCGGCGCCCGCGCTCGCAGCGATGATGATGCAGAGGGTCAGGGCGGCGGTCCGGACCAAGAGCATGCGCGCTCCTCCTGTTGCTACTCAATGCGCGCGAACAGCTCTCGCGGTTGCGTCCGAACGTGAACAAACGGTCACGAACGCGCTGGGAGGCGGGCGTTTCGGGCGGACGCTGCCCGCCCAGAACGCTCGAGCCGAGACGGCCTCATGCGCCCGGGGCGGAGCATCCGGGTAGGATTGCTGCCGGAGGTGGATCGATGACCACGACACGCCGGCAATTTCTCGCGACTTCGATCGCTGCAGGGTCCCTCGTCGCTTCCCGCAACGTCGCTGCGCTCGGCTCCCAGACGCCTGTGGCGCGCGCCGCAGCTCCGCTCCGCATTCTCATCCTCGGCGGCACGGGGTTCATCGGTCCGCATCAGGTGCGCTACGCGGTCGCGCGCGGCCACAAGGTGACGCTGTTCAACCGCGGGAAGACGAGGCCGGGGCTCTTCCCCGATGTCGAGCATCTCGAAGGCGACCGCAACGGGAAGCTCGATGCGTTGAAGGGGCGGACGTGGGACGCGGTGATCGACAACCCGTCCACCCTTCCGCGCTGGGTGCGCGATGCGGCTCAACTCCTCAAGGACTCGGCGTCGCACTACCTGTTCATCTCGACGATCTCCGTTTACGCGGACACGTCGACGAAGACCGTCGACGAGTCGTCGCCGCTGATCAAGCTGTCCGACCCGACCGTGGAGACGATCTCGGGAGGGAACTACGGCGGTCTCAAAGCGCTCGCCGAGGCCGAGGCCGAACGGGCTTTCCCCGGAAGGACGACGGTCGTCCGGCCGGGACTGATCGTCGGGCCGGGAGACGAGAGCGATCGATTCACCTACTGGCCGGTCCGCGTGGCGCGGGGCGGCGACGTCCTGGCGCCTGGCAACCCTACGGATCCGGTGCAGTTCATCGACGCCCGCGACCTCGCGGAGTGGACGATCCGGCTCGTCGAGCAGAAGGCCTTCGGCATTTTCAACGGGACGGGTCCTGCGTCCGAGCTCTCGATGGCGGAGATGCTCTACGGCATGCGGGCCGTGATGCCGGGCTCGTTGCCGATCCGCTTCCACTGGGTGCCCGCGGACGTCCTCGAGGCGCAGAAGGTCGAGCCGTGGTCCGACATGCCGGTGTGGCTCCCGCCGATCGGCGAGTACACCGGAGCGAGCCGCGTCAGCATTCAGCGTGCGCTCGCGCGCGGCCTGACTTTCCGCGCGCTCGCCGAAACGACGCAGGCGACCCTCGACTACGTCGCCAGCCGCACCGCGGAGCGGAACGCGAAGATGAGGGCCGGCCTCAGTGCGGAGCGGGAAGCCGAGGTTCTGGCTGCGGTGCGGAAGCCGAAAGCGTAGGCGACCTGTAAGCGCGGGCGGACCTTCACCACAGAGGCACAGAGGACACAGAGGAAGACGAAGCGTTGACGCTGAACGCTCTGTGCGCCTCTGTGTCCTCTGTGCCTCTGTGGTGAACGGCGTCAGCCGCGATGTGTCCACCTCCGCGCATGGCGCGACAAGTCTCCCGGGACTACGTTGAGGACGAACCGTGGAGGACATCATGATTGCGGAGAACGTCAGGAAGTTCCTCGATGAGAACGGCGTGAAGTACCTCACGATCGCGCACTCGCCGGCGTACACCGCCAACGACATCGCGCACGTTGCCCACGTCTCGGGCAAGGAGCTGGCGAAGACGGTGATCGTCGACTCCGACGGGAAGCTCGTGATGGTCGTGCTTCCGGCGTCGAAGCGGCTGTCGATCGCGAAGGCGAAGACGGCGGTTGGAGGCGAGAACGTCCGTCTGGCGGCCGAGTTCGAGTTCGGGAGGCGCTTCCCGGGCTGCGAAGTCGGCGCGATGCCGCCGTTCGGCAACCTGTACGGGATCGACGTGTTCATCGACCCGAGCCTGAAGGCGGACGAGGAGATCGTCTTCAACGCCGGCACGCACACGGAGCTGATCCGGATGCGCTTCGACGACTTCGAGCGACTCGTCCACCCGAACGTTGCCCCGATCGCGACCGGCGAGGCGGTTGCCTAAAGCCGATGGCGCGGGGTTGAGCCCCGCCCGTCCTCAGTCGAGCGCCTGGTAGACGAGTGCGCGCAGTTTTGCGTGGTCGTCGAGATTCCGCGCGGGGATGACCTGCGTGAGGTAGACGACAGCGAGGCGCTCGCGCGGGTCGACCCAGTAGACAGAGTGATAGGCGCCGCCCCAGCCGAACTCGCCGGCGGATCCCGGCACGCCGCGCAGCCCCAGGTCCGTGGCGACGGAGAAGCCGAGACCGAAGCCCTGCCCGGGAAGTTTGTAGACCGCGCCGAGATGGTCTGCGGTCATCAGCTCGACGGTCTTGCGAGAGAGGATGCGGACGCCGTCGAGCTCGCCGCCGTTCGCGATCATCTGGAGGAGTCGGAGGTAATCGCCCGCGGTCGAGACGAGACCGGCGCCTCCTGAGAAGCTCTTGCGCGGGCCTTCGACGTACGCCCCCTGGCTCTCGGTGGTCCCAACGTCGGGAGCGCGCTCGAGTCCTAGCGCGTCTCGCCGCGAGTAGACGGTTGCGAGCCGGTCACGCTTCGCCGCGGGAAGATAGAAGTGGGTGTCGTTCATCCCGAGCGGCTCGGTGATGCGGGTGCGGAGGAACTGGTCGAGCGGCATCCCGGAGACGCGCTCGACGACGACGCCGAGGATGTCCATGGCGTAGCCGTAGACGAACGCCTCGCCTGGATGCGCATCCATCGGGAGTGAGGCCATGCGGAGGACGGTCGCTTCGATCGGCTCGTCGCGATCGGCGAAGTACCAGCCCTGGATGCCTGCGGCCTTCCAGCGATCGGCGGCCGCGCCCCAGCCGTAGCCGATGCCGGCGCTGTGCGTGAGCAGGTCGCGCAGCGTGATCGCGCGCTTCGCAGGCACGACGTCGTAGCCGCCTTCCTTCTTCACGGCCACTGTCGTGTTGCGGAACTCCGGGATGGTCTTCCAGAGCGGGTCGCCGATCACGAGCTTCCCTTCGTCCTGCAGCATGAGGATCGCCGTGCTGACGAGTGCCTTCGACTGCGACGCGATCCGGAAGATCGTGTCCTCGCGCATCGGTGCTGCTGCCTCGCGGTCGCGCATCCCGAACGGCCGCGCGTAGATCAGCTTCCCGTCGCGGGCGATCATCACGACGCCGCCCGGCAGCTGGCCGCTCGCGACGTAACCGTCGAGCGTCGCGGTGAGCCGGTTGAGCCGCTCGGCGGAAACTCCGGCCGTCTCCGGTGCGATGCGCGGAAGCGGTTGCGCGAGAAGAGCGGTGGTGCAGATGGCGATCAGCAGCGGGAGGAGTCGGCGCAGGATCGTTGCGTTCATGACGCGCGGATTATCCCGCTGAGAGGTTGTGCAGAAAACGCCACGTGAGGCCACCACAGAGGCACAGAGAGCACAGAGGCACACAGAGGGGGTGGCGTTCGGGTTTTCGCTCTGTGAACCTCTGTGCTCTCTGTGCTCTCTGTGCTCTCTGTGCCTCTGTGGTGTCAGTCGCAGTCTGCACAGCCGCTGAGCCGGCCTCAACGGAGTGCCGTCGTTCGAGGTCGGCCGAGGTCGCTCCCTCGATGCGAACAGGCGTGTCCCTTGCTCAATGAAAGGCGAGCACACGCTCATGGAGGACACACGAATGAAGAACAAGCCCACGTGGTACACGAACGAGCACGACAGTGGTTGGGATCGCGTCAAAACCGCATTCCGCCGCGACTGGGAGCAGACGAAGCACGACTTCGGCTCGAACACGGCTCGCGATCTCGACCAGGACGTCGACGACACGGTGAAGCAGGCGGTCGGTACCCAGCATTCGAGTGAGACCGGGTTCGAGCGTCACGAGCCGGCGTTCCGTTTCGGCTACGCGGCGAAGCGTCAGTACGGCTCGCAGCACTCGAGCTGGAACGATGACCTCGACTCGCGCCTGCGGAACGACTACGGCGACGACTACGACCGCGATCGCGACTCGATCCGTCGCGCGTACGAGTACCGCTACGACGAAGGCAGCACTTCCGCCGAACAGCGCGACACGGTCGGCCGCCACTGAGCGCTGCCTGACCGAACGATGTCCGGCTGATGGGCTCGCACAGGGCCCGTCAGCCCCCTTGCCTCACGCGGCACGGAACGCGCGGCGAATCTTTAGAGTCCCTTAATCACCCTCGCGCCCGATTCGTGTTATCGGTGCCGCATGAGGTCGCGGCCCTTCGGCATCTGGGTGCCGCTGGCGATTGCGTTTGCCGGCACGGCAATCGTGACGTCGGTCGGGCGGGCGATGGCCTTGAACCCGGTGACGGTCGGGTTCGGCTTCCTCGTGGTGGTGCTGGTGTCGTCGCTGCGGGGCGGCCTGCCCGCGGGGATGGTCGCGTCGGTGATCGCGACGCTCTCCTACAACTTCTTCTTCTTTCCTCCGCTCTACACGTTCACCATCCACGGTTCGGCGAACTGGGTCGCGCTCGTGGTGTTCCTCGCGACCTCCGTCACCGTCAGCCGCCTCGTGATTGCCGCTCGGAAGGAAGCTGATCGTGCGGAGCAGCGTCGCAACGAGATCGAGACGTTGTACGCATTGAGCATCGATCTCTTCACCGCCACGAATCGTGTCGGGGCCCTCGGCGACGCCGCCGGAAGTGCTCTGACGCATCTCCGCGCCCGCGCGGGCGGGCTCGTGTTGTTCGAAGGAAGTCCCTACCGGCAGGCGGTGATCTCGTGGCTGGGGGAGCGACCTGATGAGATCGAGGATCTGATCGCCGGCGTCGCACGCCACGAAGAACCGGTGGAGATCGCGTCGGCGTCGGGGCGCGATGTCTACCTCCCGCTCCTGGTCGGAGGGAAGACGGCCGGGGCGCTCGTCGCCCGTGGGACGGATGCCTCGATGCCGGCGCTGATCTCCGTGTCGCGGCTCGTCGCGCTGGCGGTCGAGCGCGAGCGGTTCACCGAGGAGAGCGCCCACCTCGAAGCGCTGCGCGAGAGCGAGACGCTGAAGACGTCCCTCCTTCGCGCGATCTCCCACGACCTGACGACGCCGCTCACGGCGATCACGATTCACACCGAAGCGCTGCGGCGGCACGCGGAACGGGACGGTGAGCTGAGGACGGCCGTCGCCGGGATCGTCGACGAGACGGATCGCCTGCGGCGACGGATCGACAATCTGATGTCGATGGCGCGGCTCGAAGCGGGGGCGAGGCCGCGCTGTGAGCCGACCCCTCCGGCCGACCTGTTCAGGGCGGTCCGCGAGAACCTCCCTCTCGTCTTTCAGTCGAGACGGGTGACGGTGCACGTCGAGGACGACTGCCCCGACGCGAACGTCGACCCCTCGCTGGCGCTCGAGATCCTCGTCAACCTCATCGAAAACGCACACCGCGTTTCGCCGGCGGAGACGTCCATCGAGGTGATCGCCCGGCCGCATCCCGCCGGTGCGGGCCAGGTGCGGATCGAGGTACTGGATCGCGGTCCCGGCCTGCCGCCCGGCGTGGCCGACGCAGAAGGCCATCTCCTCGCGGGTGCAACGAGCGACATCGCACAGCGGGGGCTGGGGCTGGAGATCGCGCGCAGCCTCGCGGTCGCGAACGGGGGCAGCCTCGGGATCGTGCCTCGCGAGGGCGGGGGAACGGTGGCCAGGCTCGATGTGCCGGCGGCGGCGCTCCCGCTCGAGGTGACGACGTGACCATCGCGCCGCTCATTCTCGTCGTCGACGACGACCCCGCCATCCGCGAGTCGATGGAGCACGAGCTGCGGGCGAGCGGCTATTCGACCAACAGCGCGTGCGACGGGGTCGAGGGGGTCCGTGCATTCGAGGCGTGCGTTCCCGACCTGATTCTCACCGACCTCTCGATGCCTCGATCCGACGGCTTCGAGCTGATCTCCGCGATCCGCGCGACGGCTCGCACGCCGATCGTCGTGCTGTCGGTCCGCGGCAAGGACGCCGACAAGATCCGCGCGCTCGACCTCGGCGCCGACGACTTCGTGACCAAGCCCTTCTCGGTGGCGGAGCTGATGGCGAGGATTCGCGCGCAGCTTCGCCGGACGGCTCCCGTCGCGGCGATCCTCACCTTCGATGGCCTGACGATCGACCTCGAGCGGCGGCGGGTGACGCAGGAAGGTCGCGAGATCCGCCTCACACCGACCGAGTTCCTGCTGCTCGAGCTTCTCGCGTCGAACGCGGGAAAGCCGATGTTCACCGACTCCATCATTTCCCGCGTCTGGCGGGATGCCGCCGGTACGACCGTCGACACGGTGCGCGTCCACATGAGCGCACTGCGCAGGAAGATCGAGCCGGACCCCTCGTCTCCACGCTACATCGTGACGGAGCCGTGGGTCGGCTACCGATTCATCGCCGAGCCGATATGAGCGTTCTTTACGACTTCTTTAGGAAGGTTTCGCACTTCCCTTCGGCGATCCTTCGGACTCCTTCACGAGCGCCTTGCCCGCGGGCTGTTGTGGAGAGCTGGAGGCCGAGATGACCACAGCGAGTCAGCAGGTCCCTTTCACGGCAGTGCAACACCATCGGGCCAGGACGGCACTGGGCGTGGTGGGATTCTGGCTCGTCACGGCATTGGTCGTGGCTGCCTCGCACGCTCTCCTCGAGCCGCTGTCGGTACCCGCATGCGCGGGGTTGACCACGGCGGCGATCCTCGCAGCGGCCTATGGCTACACTCGGATTTTCGCGCGGAGCGCGGGACTGAATCATGCGCTCGGTGTCGGCGTCGCGTGGCTGACCATGGCCCTCGTCGTCGAGGTGGTGATGACCGCGCAGCACGGGCAGGGGTGGCACGGCCTGCTGGGAGCGCCGGAGCATCCGCTGCTGCGAAACGTCTTCCTCTTCCTCTGGGTGTTCGCGCCGGCGTTCTTCGCCCACCGTCCGCCTGACGAGGACTGACGGGGGCTACGGCGCGAGGGTTCGACGCGACTCCGCTCGACCGGTCTCTTCCGTTCGCAGAGTTGCATCTCCCTCGCGAACCGTCATCATCGCGAGCGTGAAATCAGAACCGAAGAAGAAGTTCCGCCTCGACGATGCGTGGCGCGAGGCGAAGGAGCTGGTGTGGGCGCGGCGGGGCAGGATCGGGCTCGGCCTCGCGCTGATGCTGGTCAGCCGGCTTGCGGGACTCGTCCTTCCGGCGAGCTCGAAGGTGCTGATCGACGACGTGATCGGGAAGGGGAACCAGGAGCTCCTGCCCCTGCTGGCGGGCGCGGCGCTCGGCGCCACCCTGATTCAGGCGGCCACCTCGTTCGCGCTATCGCAGATCCTCGGCGTCGCCGCCCAGCGGAGCATCACCGAGATGAGAAAGAGCGTCGAGGAGCACGTGATCCGTCTTCCGGTCGCGTACTTCGACTCGACGAAGTCGGGCATCCTGATCTCACGGATCATGACGGACGCGGAGGGGATCCGGAACATCGTCGGCACGGGGCTCGTGCAACTCGTGGGCGGGATCGTCACCGCCGTGCTCGCGCTCTTCGTCCTTTTCTACCTCAACACGGCGATGACTCTGATCACGCTGGTCACGCTTGCGGTGTTCGGCGCGGCGATGGCGATTGCGTTCAAGCGCGTCCGCCCGCTCTTCCGCAAGCGCGGTGAGATCAACGCCCAGGTCACCGGCCGTCTGGCCGAGAGTCTCGGCGGGATCCGCGTGGTCAAGGCCTACACCCGCGAGAAGCTCGAGGACCGCGTCTTCGCACACGGAGTCCACGACCTCTTCCGCAACGTGGCGAAGACGATCACCTCGGTCTCCGCGGTCAGCGCGTTCGCCACGGTGATCCTCGGCGTGGTCGGCGTGCTGATCATGTTCCTCGGCGGCCGCGCGATCCTCGCCGGCACCATGACGCTCGGCAGCTTCGTCATGTACATCTTCTTCACCGGACTGCTTGCCGCACCGGTCATGAGCATCGCGTCGATCGGGACCCAGATCACCGAGGCGTTCGCGGGACTCGATCGCATCCGCGAGGTCATGCGCCAGGAGACCGAGCACGTCGCCGATGCGGACCGCGAGAAGGTGGGGGCGATCCGCGGCGACGTCGAGTTCGAAGGGGTGACCTTCGCATACGACCCAGGCGTGCCGGTGCTCAAGGACGTGTCGTTCCGGGCCCCCGCGCGAACGACCACCGCGCTCGTCGGCTCGAGCGGCTCCGGCAAGAGCACGCTGATGAGTCTCGTGATGACGTTCAACCATCCGCAGAGTGGGCGGATCCTGATCGACGGCCGCGACCTCGCGACGCTCCGGCTGCACGACTACCGCTCGCACCTCGGAATTGTCCTGCAGGAGAACTTCCTCTTCGACGGGACCATCCTCGAGAACATCCGCTACGGCAGGCCTTCAGCCACGATGGACGACGTGCTCGAAGTGTCGCGGATCGCGCACGTCCACGAGTTCGTTGAGCCGCTCGAAAAGCAGTACGACACGATCATCGGCGAGCGCGGCATCAAGCTCTCCGGCGGTCAGCGGCAGCGGATCGCGATCGCGAGGGCCATCCTCGCCAGCCCGTCGATCCTCATCCTCGACGAGGCGACCTCCAGCCTCGACAGCGAGAGCGAGGCGAAGATCCAGGACGGACTCCGCGCGTTGCGCAGGGGGCGGACCACCTTCGTCATCGCCCACCGGCTCTCGACCATCCGGACTGCCGACCAGATCCTCGTCGTCGAGGGAGGAGAGATCGTGGAGCGCGGCACGCACGAGGAGTTGCTCGCCGCCGAGGGACGGTACCGGCAGCTCTACGACAAGCAGTACCACTTCGAGGCCGACCGCTTCATCAATCCGGGCGAGGACTTCCTGCCCGATGCACCCGAGCCCGAGATCCCGAGCCCCCGCGGTTCGGGCGCGCTGTAGACGCGCTTTTTGCACGTCCCGGCGCTCCTCGCCGGCTGCTATAGTCGGGAAAACGGCAAACAGGTAGAAGCTCTCGGGACGCGTGCCCAACCGACCGCGCGTGGCGTCGGCGTGTCCGGAGAGTTGCCTTCATGCCGCGACGGAGAGGTGACATGGCCGGGAAGAAGATCATTGCAGTCATCGGTGCGACGGGTGCGCAGGGCGGAGGCCTGGTGCGCGCGATTCTCGCGGACCCGGAGGGTGAATTCGCAGCGCGCGCGATCACGCGCAACCCGATCTCGGAGAAGGCGGCCGAGCTTGCGAGGCTGGGCGCAGAGGTCGTGGCGGCCGACATGGACGACGCGGGGAGCATCCGGCGCGCCTTCGACGGCGCGTATGGCGCGTACTGCCTGACGAACTTCTGGGAGCACTTTCAGCCCGAGAAGGAGCTTGCACAGGCGCGGTCGATGGCCGCGGCCGCGCGCGACGCGGGTCTGCAGCACGTCATCTGGTCGACCCTCGAGGACACGCGCAACTGGGTCCCGCTCGACGACGACCGGATGCCGACGCTGATGGAGCACTACAAGGTCCCGCATCTCGATGCGAAAGGGGAGGCGGACGCGATTTTCGCAGAGGCCGGCGTGCCGACGACGTACCTGCGCACGTCGTTCTACTGGGAGAACTTCATCCACTTCGGCATGGGACCGGCGCGCGGCGCCGACGGCCGCCTGTCGATCACCCTTCCGATGGGCAACGCGAGCCTCCCCGGCATCGCCGCCGAGGATATCGGCCGCTGCGCCTACGGGATCTTCAAGGCCGGCGGGGAGTTCGTCGGACGATATGTGGGGATCTCGGGGGAGCACCTGAGCGGTGCGGAGATGGCTGCTGCATTCGCCGCGGCCGTTGGTGAAGAGGTGCAGTACAACGCGGTCGAGCCGGCGGTCTACCGCTCGTTCGGCTTCCCGGGCGCCGACGACCTCGGGAACATGTTCCAGTTCAAGCGCGACTTCGAGGCGGACTTCCGAAGCGTCCGCAGCGTCGATCAGTCACGACAGCTCAATCCGAAGCTGCACGACTTCACGAGCTGGCTCGCCGAGAACAGGGCGCGTATTCAGGTGCCACCGCAGCAGTGACGGTTCCGTGTCGGGTTCTTCAGCAGGCATGTGGTTCTAGAGGGCGCGGAGCGACCAGCAGCCGCGAAGCGGCCGAGGCGAATAGCCGGGGGCGGAGCGGCAGCGACGCCCCCGGATTACGCGCCAGAACAGGATGCACCCTGAAGGGGCGCCGGATCCCGGGTGCCCGCGCCCCTTCAGGGCGCCATGGATCTTCGTCGTCGTTCCGGGGGTTTCGCTTCGCTCAACCCCCGGCTACTTGCCGCCGCGGCTTCGCCGCGATCTGGAGTTTGACGCGAAGTGCAAACCCCAGTCGCCCGCTGCGCGGGCACGTGGCCGGAACTGGAGCTACGGCCGAACTGGAGGCCGGCCATCCGCCGCGAGCTCTTCGAGCGGAACGTCCATCAGGTTGAACGTCTCCCATCCGCGGAAGTCGTAATGCCACCACTCGGACGGCAGGGGGTCGAAGCCGTGTCGCACCATCACGTCCCGGAGCAGCGCCCGGTTGGCCGCCTCCTCGGGAGGGAGCTCGGTGAAGTCGTGACGCGCGCGCGCCGTGAAGTCGTCGTAAGCCGTCGGCATCGGCCGCTCGCGGCCGGTCGCGGCCTCGACGAGCGTGACGTCCACTGCGGCGCCGCGATTGTGCCGCGACCCCTTTGTCGGATCGGCGACGAAGTCCGGGTCTCCGATCCGCTCCCACATCGCGACGGTGACGCGATACGGCCGGTAGC
>JBAQWH010000374.1:0-6827 GCA_049298815.1 Thermoanaerobaculia bacterium
AGTTCAAGGCGTCGAAGGCCGCTGCGGCCAAGCCGATTGCCGTGACGTGGGGCGAGTTCGTGACGATCAACGGGGACTACTTCGTTCCGGTGTCGCTGTCGGTTCCGAAGACCTCCGGTCTCACGCCCGAGCAGAAGCTGACCTTCTTCGGCGTCGTCGAGGATGCGACCGGGAAACCGGTTGCGGTCTTCGAGGAGCCGGCCACGCTGGCGGCCAGCAAGGACGACCTCTACTTCGACAAGTCGTTGACCCTTCCCGCCGGCAAGCATCGCGCGGTGTTCGGCCTGGCCGAGAACGGGGCACCGATCACCATGGTCAGCACCGAGATGGAGCTCGCGGGCTCGATCGACAAGGCGGCCGAGGGGGTCTCGAGGCTGCTGATCTCGAACAACATCTTCCCGCTTTCGGCCCCGCAGAGGATGACTGACCCGTTCGCATTCGGCGGGATGAAGGTCGTGCCGAAGTCCGACAGGACGTTCACGACCGCCGAGGAGCTCTGGTACTTCGTCGAGATCCGCAACCCCGGACTGTCGGAGACGGAGAAGACTCCGAAGATCCAGGCCAAGCTCGACCTCGAGGGCGTGATCGACGAAGGCGGCAAGAAGGTGAAGATGAGCCAGCCGCCGAGCGAGGTCCAGGCGATGGAGTTCAACGGGATGCCGGGGCACTTCGGCATCGGAAGCGCCATTCCTCTCGCTACCATCCGACCCGGGAAGTACACTCTGACGGTCAAGGTGATCGACACCGTCACCAAGGCCAACTACACCGTGAAAGAGGACTTCCGCGTCGTTGCGGCGCCGAAAACCACTCCATGAAGAATCTACGCACTGCAGTGCTGTTCTCCCTCGCCGCTCTGGTCGCGACGAGCGGCTTCTCCGCGCTCTCTCCCGAGAACACCGCGTGGGGCAAGAGTCCCGTGAAGTGGATCATGACCAAGGCCGAGACTTCAGCCTGGGCGAAGATCAAGAGCGATGACGAGGCGAAGGCCTTCATCGACCTGTTCTGGGCCCGTCGCGACCCGACGCCAGCGACCCCGGTGAACGAGGCGCGCGAAGGCTTCGATCAGAGGGTCAGGATCGCCGACGAGCGCTACTCGGCCGCGACCGCCGGTTCGCTCACCGACCAGGGCCGCGTCTTCATCCTGCTTGGAGCACCGACGCGCATCCGGACCTCCGGCAACCAGCCGAGGTCGAAGATCCTGACGCCCTCGGCGATGCCGAGCGGGCGACCTGACTTCAACGCCGCCGAAGCCGCCCAGCAGGGCTACAGCCCCAAGCAGATCTGGGTCTATGAGCGCGGCAAGACTGCGCTGGACCTCGGCGCCCCGGTGGCCGAGTTCGGGTTCATCGACCAGTACGGCGAGAACCAGTGGAAGCTGGAGCTCACCGGCCGCACCGACTATGCGTCGCTCTTCGAGCGGGCTGCCAACTCCTACATCACGCAGCCCACCCTGAAGGAAGCTCCGAAGATGCAGGCCCAGGTGCCGGCGGCCCCGGCCCAGCCGGCAGGCCCGGGCTCCTTCGTCACCGATGCGATCCGCGTCGCAGTCGACGAGGTTCGCGCCGGCAAGGCCGAAGCGTCAAAGACCCTGTTCCTCACGTATGGAGAGTTCATCACGCCGGAAGGGGAGTACTTCGTCCCGGTGTCGCTCTATGCACCGAAGGGTGCGGGCTACGCGGCAGACGGTGCCTACACCTTCTTCGGACTCGTGGAGAAGGACGGCGTGCCGGCCCTGATCTTCGAGGAGGCCGCGAAGCTGGCCGCAACGAAGGACGACCTCTACCTCGACAAGTCGCTCAAGCTCGAGCCGGGGAGCTACAAGGCCGTCTTCGGCCTGGCTCTGGCGGGCAAGCCGGTCGCCATCATCACGACTCCTCTCGAGCTCAAGGGGATGGAGAAGGACGCGGCCGGCATCTCGAACCTCCTCCTTTCGAACAACATCTACGCTCTTGCAGAGGCGCAGGCGCCGACCGATCCGTTCGCGTTCGGCGGCATGAAGGTCGTCCCGAAATCGGACCGCCGGTTCACCAACGCGGACGAGCTCTGGTACTTCTTCGAGCTCCGGAACCCGGGGATGGCCGAGGGCGCGACCGCGCCGACGGTCAAGGTGAAGACGACGATCACCGGCAAGACCACGACGGGCCAGAACAGCAAGATGAGTGCACCGCCGACGGACGTCCCTGCGCAGGAGCTCAAGGGCGTTCCGGGGCATTGGGTCATCGGGCAGTCGATCCCGCTGACCAAGTTCCGCGCCGGCGACTACACGATCACGCTGAACGTCACCGATCCGGTGAAGAACGTCTCGTACGATCTCCAGGCGACGTTCTCGGTCGCGGCGACCCCCGCCCCGGCCGCGGCACCAGCGACCAATTAACCCTTTCCGGCCGTCCGGACCGCCTCGCGCGGTCCGGACGGTAGAATGTCCGCCATCTTGATCCCGACCCAGCCCGTTTCGTTCACCACCGTCGAAGAAGCCGTCGAGGCCTACCGCCGCGGAGATTTCGTCATCATCGTCGACGACGAGGACCGCGAGAACGAGGGAGACCTCTGCATCGCGGCCGAGAAGGTCACAGCGGCCTCGATCAACTTCATGGCCCGCTTCGGCCGCGGGTTGATCTGCCTGGCGCTCACCGAAGAGCGTTGTCGCGAGCTCGACCTCCCGCTCATGGTCGAGCACAACACCGCCCCCTACGGCACCGCGTTCACCGTCTCGATCGAGGCGAGGGGGCGGGTCACCACCGGAATCTCGGCGGCCGACCGGGCGGAGACCGTCCGGGTGGCGATCGATCCGAAGACCCGTCCTCACGACCTTGCCAAGCCTGGCCACGTGTTCCCGCTGCGCGCGCGTAAGGGCGGAGTGCTCAAGCGTGCCGGCCAGACCGAGGCATCGGTCGACCTGGCGGTGATCGCGGGGATGACCCCGGCGGCCGTCATCTGCGAAATCATGAACGAGGACGGGACGATGGCCCGTCTTCCGGACCTGCAGAAGTTCGCGGCCGAGCACGGCCTCAAGGTGCTCAGCGTCGCCGATCTGATCAAGTACCGGATGCGTCACGAGAAGCACGTGCATTGCGTTGCGTCACCGGTGCTCCCGACCGAGTACGGCGCCTTTCGCGCACACGCCTACATGAACGACATCACCGGTGAGGAGCACGTGGCGCTCGTGATGGGCGACATCACCGAAGAGGACGACGTCCTGGTTCGCGTCCACTCGGCGTGCCTGACCGGGGACGTGTTCCACTCGAGCCGCTGCGACTGCGGTGACCAGCTCCATCGCGCCTTCCAGCTCATCGCCGGGGAGGAGAAGGGGGTCATCCTCTACCTTCTCCAGGAGGGCCGCGGCATCGGGCTCCTCAACAAGCTGAAGGCGTATGAGCTGCAGGACCAGGGAGCCGACACGATCGAGGCGAACGCCAAGCTCGGCTTCGCCCCCGACATCCGGGAGTACGGGACGGGGTCACAGATCCTGCACGACGTCGGAGTTCGAAAGATCCGCCTGCTGACGAACAACCCCGCGAAATACGTGGCGATCGAGGGCTTCGGACTCGAGATCGTCGAGAGGGTGCCTCTCGAGATCGCGCCGTCGCAGTCGTCGCGAAAGTACCTGGAAGCGAAGAAGAAGAAGCTCGGGCACATCCTCGAGCTCGTGTAGTGGCCGACTCCGTTCGGCGGGGCGGACGCGCCCGGCTGTTCTCTCGTATCGATCAGGACCCCGTAGCACCGCCAGGCCGTTGTGACCGCCCGGTTACGGACGAGTCTGGAGTGTCTGAAAGTTCACACCGCAAGCCGCAACTGCCCCCCACAATTCAGATTGAAGAGACGTTCAGTCGCGCATCCTCAGAGAGGCGGTGGAGGGAAAAAAAGAATGACGAAAAGAAGCTATTACGCCGCTGCCTCGAAAAGGTTGCTGACTCCGCTAAAACTTTCGGTTTCAGTTGAGGCCAATTCGGTTGACGGTCAACAGGGTGGACGGTATATTCACCGCCCATTGCCTGACGCATGCCGTCGAGCAGCCTGACAGCATCGCACCCTGCAAAGTCTGCATTCAATCTCAGGGAGTTCGGAACCAAATGATGAAGAAGATGTGCCTCATCGCGGCACTTTCTCTTTCGCTCCTTTCGATCGTCAGCTGTCAGCAGCTGAATGCCCGGATCGAGATCCGCGAGGGAAACGACGCGTACGTGAAAGAGGAGTACGACAAGGCCCTCAAGCACTACACCGCTGCGCGGCAGATCGAGCCGACCCGGTTCCCTGATCTCGATCGGCTCATCGGCTACACGCGCGTCGGGTTGTACGTACCTGAGGACAACTCTCCGGCCAACGTCAAGCATGCGGACGCGGCCATCGTGGAGCTGCGCAAGTACCTGAAGAAGCGGCCGGAAGACAACATCGCCCGCGACGCTCTGATCAACCTGTATCTGAATGCGGACCGGACCACGGAAGCGATCAACTACTTCCGCGAATGGCTGCAGACCCACCCCGCCGACCTGGACGCCGTCCGGTCGATCGCGACTCTCTACGCCAAGCAGGGCAACTTCAACGAGTCGCTCAACTGGTACGAGAAGATCACGCTTCTCGATCCGCGCAACCCGGAGGCCTTCTACACCTTCGGCGTCGTCTGCTACGAGAAGGTGGCGAAGAACCCGCCCGCTGACCCGGCCGAGAAGCTGGCCATCATCGAGAAGGGGAAGGCAGCCCTCACGAAGGCGACGCAGCTCAACACCGAGTACTTCGAAGCTCTCGTGTACCTGAACCTCCTGTACAGGCAGCAGGCGCTGGCCGTGACCGATCCGGTCGAGCAGCAGGCGATGATCGCGAAGGCGGACGAGATCCGCAACCGGGCAGTCGAGATCACCAGAAAGCGCAAGGCTGCTGCGGCGGCCCAGGCTGCGAAGTAAGCGCAAGGGATACGGGACCGTATGTTCGAAACCACAGTCGTAGAGTCCAAAAAGCACAAGGTCGGGATCCAGAAGTTCCTCACCCTGCCGGTGTCGCTCGCGCTGCATGCGATCGTGATCGGTGGTGCGGTGTTCGGTGCCGCGTGGAACATCGACTTCCCGGTCAACTCGCCTGCGCAGGTCGCGCAGTACTCGGTGGCGGCTCCTCCGCCTCCGCCTCCGCCCCCCCCGCCGCCGCCCAAAGCGGCCGCGCAGGTGAAGCCGGTCGACGTGAAGCCGGTCGAGATCCCCAAGGACCTGCAGAACCTGGCTCCGTCGGTCGTTCCCGACCAGGTCAAGGTGGTTGAAGCCACCGGCAGTTCCGAAGGCGTCGAGGGTGGTGTCGAAGGCGGCGTGGAAGGTGGCGTGCTCGGTGGTGTCGTCGGTGGTGTCGTCGGCGGCGTGATCACCGATACGGCTCCTCCTCCTCCGGCCGCTCCGCTGCGCGTCGGCGGCGACGTCAAGGCGCCGGTGGTCATCAGCCGCGTCGAGCCTCAGTACCCCGAGGTCGCGCGCAAAGCCCGCATCGCCGGCATCGTCATCGTCGAATGCATCATCGACAGGAACGGGCGCGTCAAGGACGTCAAGGTCCTCAAGCCGCTGCCGTTCGGACTCGATCAGGCGGCCGTGGAAGCAGTTCAGCGCTGGCGTTTCAAGCCAGGAACTCTGAACGGCCAGCCGGTCGATGTCATTTTCAACCTCACCGTCAACTTCAAACTGAACTAAACATTGCGAGCTGCGGCCCCCCG
The DNA here is from genome assembly GCA_049298815.1 of Thermoanaerobaculia bacterium. Classification (GTDB taxonomy): domain Bacteria; phylum Acidobacteriota; class Thermoanaerobaculia; order Gp7-AA8; family Gp7-AA8; genus JBAQWH01. Next base: position 5,687 of record JBAQWH010000374.1, read on the forward strand.
CACTCGACGTAGGAGGGAACAGAAACCATGGATATGTCACTCGGCCATCTCTGGAACGAAATGGGATTCGTCGGCAAGTCAGTCGTTGTCGTCATGGGTCTCATGTCGGTTTACTCGCTGTGGGTCATGATCGAGCGTTACGTCGTCTTCAACAAGGCGAAGAACCAGTCGCTCAAGCTCCTCGGCGCGCTCTCGAACCTCCTGACCAAGAGCGATTACGGTCAGGCGATCGAGGTCACCAAGAAGTACAAGAGCAGCCATCTGGCCAAGGTCATCGCGGCCGGCCTGCTCGAGTTCGAAGCGTCGCGCCGCGACAAGCGCAACTCTGATCCCGAGCTCGCCGTCGAAGCGGCTCGTCAGGGCATGGACCGCACGGCGATGATCACCGTTGCAGAGCTGAAGGAGAACCTGGGTGTTCTCGCGACCGTTGGCGCCACGGCTCCGTTCGTCGGACTGTTCGGCACGGTCATGGGCATCATCAAGGCGTTCCAGGGCATGGCGACCTCGGGCGGCGGTATCGCCTCGGTCTCCGCGGGTATCGCAGAGGCGCTCATCACGACCGCCGGCGGCCTCCTCGTCGCGATTCCGGCCGTCTGGATGTACAACTACTTCCAGAACCGCATCGACCGCTTCACTGTCGAGATGTCGAACTCCGGCTCGGAGATGTCGATCTACTTCATGAAGGAAGCGGGTGTCGGCAATGAAAAGAGCGTCGGGTAGCTCTCTTACAAAATTCACGAAACAGTCGTTGACGTCCGACATCAACGTCACGCCGCTCGTCGACGTCTGTCTCGTTCTCCTGATCATCTTCATGGTCGTCACTCCCATGCTGCAGAAGGGTGTGCCGATCAATCTGCCGGTTACCGAGGCGCCCGAGAAGACGCCCGACACGGAGAAGCAGCTCCAGATCTCCGTCAAGGCGGAAGGCATCGTCTACATCGGACCGACCGCGGTGCGGCACGATCAGGTCGAGGCTCAGCTCAAGGAAATTCAGCAGCGGACCCCCGACCGTGAGATCGCGGTCAAAGGGGATCGGCAAGTGAAGTACGGTGCCGTTCTCGACGTACTGAAGGCCTGCCGAGACGTCGGGTTCAATGACGTAGGCCTGATCGCTCAGCCCAAGAAATCACAGAGTGAGGGG
>JBAQWH010000375.1:0-1736 GCA_049298815.1 Thermoanaerobaculia bacterium
GGGCTCAGCCATCGCCGTCAATGCCCGGATCGCGCGCCGTGAGGACTCCGTGCGGGCCACAGCGACATCAGTAGCCGCATTGAAGCCCAAGGCCTCGGTCAAACCCGTCCGCCTCCGGCTTTCGCGCGAGAAGATGCACGAAGACGATTTGATCCGCGTTTTGGAATCCATCAAACGGCATCCGGGCCCCCGCCCCCTGTTTCTGGAGTTTGTCCGCTCCGACGGATGCACGGTGGAAATCATTGCCGGGGACGAACTCAGCGTGAGTGATGAGAGAGAGCTGTCTGAGGAACTCTCCGCATACTCGGTCTAGGAATTGTTCGGGGGCGGCCCCGACATGATACAAATCAAGGAAAACCTTCCAAATTGAGATGTTGGCTTGCCCAACAGCGGGCCTGCAGGCAATTCTCTACGCCTTATGAGCAGACTTGAAGGAAAAGTGCTGGTGGCGCAAGGCGGCGGCCCAACAGCGGTCATCAATCAAAGCATCGTTGGGGTCACCCTCGAGGCACGGAAATTCAGCCAGGTGAAAGCGGTTTACGGCGCGATCCATGGCGTGCGGGGCATCATCGATGAGGACTTTATCGACCTCACCCGCGAGACATCCCACAACCTCGAGCAGGTCGCGGCAACGCCGTCCTCCGGCCTCATGTCCACCCGCGACAAGCCGGACGAGGAATACTGTGCCCGCATGTTCAAGACCATGCAGAAGCACGACATCCGCTACTTTTTCTATGTTGGCGGCAACGACTCCTCGGACACCGTCCGCATCGTCAACGAGCAGGCGGAGGCCGCCCACTACGATTTCCGGGCCATTCATATCCCGAAAACGATCGACAACGATCTCGCCGTGAACGACCACTGCCCGGGCTTTGGATCCGCAGCACGTTTCGTAGCTCAGGCCTTTATGGGGCTGAACCTCGACAACCGCGCCCTTCCTGGAGTTTTGATCGGAGTGGTGATGGGCCGCCATGCAGGCTTCCTCACGGCCGCCTCGGCGCTGGCCCGCAAGTATGTGGACGACGGCCCTCACTTGGTTTATGTGCCCGAGCGCGCGTTCTCTATCGAGAAGTTCCTCGCCGATGTGGATCGCGTTTACAAGGAACACGGCCGCTGCATCGTTGCGGTTTCCGAAGGAATCCAGGATGAGAAGGGCGAAAGCATTGCGGCGAAACTTGCCAAGGAAGTCGAACGCGACGCGCACGGCAATGTCCAGCTTTCCGGAACCGGAGCGCTCGGCGATCTGCTGGGCGATGAGGTGAAGGCCAAACTCAAAATCAAACGTGTGCGTTCCGATACATTCGGGTATCTGCAGCGTTCATTTCTCGGTGTCGTCAGCAACCGCGATGCCCACGAGGCGCGTGAGGTCGGCGAGATTGCCGTCCAGTATGCGATGTGGGACAACGTGGACGGATCTGTGGTCATCCGGCGGCCGGTTCTGAACTACAGTGCGACGTATGATCTTGTTCCAATCCGCGAGGTGGCGGCCAAGACACGGCACATGCCCGACGAGTTCCTGATCCCCGAAGGCAACCATGTGACACCGGAATTCCTGAGCTATTGCCGCCCATTGGTTGGCTCGAATTTCCCGGAACCTCACCGTCTTCGCGCCCCACGCGTTCCGAAGATCGAAGGCTAACCAGATTTGCAGGGGGCATGGGGTTGAATACCTCATGCTCCCGGCAACTTCCCGTCCGGCAGGTAAAATGAATGCCGGCGATCCACCGCTTCCATGT
>JBAQWH010000376.1:0-2097 GCA_049298815.1 Thermoanaerobaculia bacterium
GGGGACGCCGACGCGATCTATCGCGCCGTGGACCGGCGCGCCGGACGAGGTGCGATTGCGGATCTCTGGCGCGCGCAGTCGAAGCTCCTCACGACCGACACGGCCGGCTCGAAGGCGCTGCTCGCCGGGATCCCGACACCGTCCGACCGGCCGCTCGCCGAGATCGTCCGCGGAAGGATCGCGCTCCTCGAAGGGGACGAAGCGTCGGCTGCAGTGTCGTTCGAGAACGCAGTGAACCTCGGTCCGGGACGCGATGGAGTCTGGTACGAAGCGGCGGACGTGCTGGCGTCGCTCGGATTCGAGGAGCAGGCGGCGGCGGCATTCCGCAGGCTCGCACGCATCGGGACGCGCGACGCGAACGTCTACTACCAGCTCGCGATCCTCGCAGCGGTCGACGACCGTGACGACGAGGCTGAGCGCTATCTGCGAACCGCGTGGAACCTCCGCCCGGTGCCGCGCGAGCGGCTCGTGACCACCGGTGCGTTCTGGTCGCTGCTTCGACGCTCCTCTGTGACCGCGTTGATCGGCTTCAGCGGGCCCGCCGACGCCGTCGTCGTGTCGCCGTCCGCATGCACGCGACCGATCGAGGTGCCCGTCACGGCCGAAGTGAAGACGACCGGTGAGCTGTTCGGGATCAGCATTGGAGACGCGCAGCTGCTCGTCCCGGGAGGAGCTGCACTCGCACCGCCCGGAACGGTCGCCGCTCGAGCGGACGCGTGGTCTGCATTAGAAGAAGCACGTCGGATCGCCGACCTCCCTGCTCTCCTCGCCGTCGGAACGAACGCCGCTGCGTATGCACAGCCGGCGCTGCGGCAGCGCCTCACCGGCACCGCGCTCGCTCTCTCAGCACGCAACCGCTGGAGCGACCTCGTCGCGTTGACGAACGGCCTCAACGGATCGGCCGAGCACGTTCCGCCGACGGTCATCTTCCTTCGGAGCCAGGGACTGCAGAAGACGGCCCGCACCGAGGAGTCGAAACGGCTCCTCACGGAAGTCGCAGCGAGCCGCGTGCTGCAGCGGAAGAAGGATGCGGCAGCGCTGGTGCAGCTCGCGGAGCTCTTTGCAGGACACGATCTTTACGACGCTGCCGTGCGGATGTACGACCGGGCGCAGGCGATCCGGCCGAATCCGTTCATCGACGACCGCGTCCGGCAGATCCAGACGAACAAGCGGCTCGCGACGAAGTTCTCAGTCCACTCCACGAAGCACTTCGACGTCCGTTACCCGGAGGGCATCAGCGCCTCCTCCGCGGCGTCGGTCGGCACGCTGCTCGAGAACGAGCTGGCGCGACTGCAGGAGTGGATTCCCGTCCCCACGTTCGCCCGGATCTCGGTGAACGTCCTGTCGTGGCAGGAGTTCCGCTCGATCTACACCTTCTCGAACTTCATCCTCGGCTTCTACAACGGCAAGATCACCGTGCCCTTCGCGGGCGCCGACGTTGCGGACCCATTCGTGGCCAGCATCCTCGCGCACGAGCTCGCGCACGCGATGATCGCGCAGGCCACCGCCGATCACGCTCCGTCGTGGTTCCATGAAGGGCTCGCGCAGCGGATCGAGAAGCGTCCCTACCATGCGAACGCATTCAACATGTACGACGACGAGAAGCTCCTCCCGATCGCGCTGCTCGATGCGGTGCTGCACGGCTCGCCCGATCCGAACATGATCGGCGCGGCGTACGTCGTCGCGCAGACCGATGTCCGTTACATCGAGGAGAAGTACGGCAAAGCCGGCCTCCGGACGATGCTGAACGCATTTCGTGAAGGAGCGACGACCGCCGAGGCGGTCGAGCGGCTCACCGGGAAGAGGCTCGACGAGTTCGAAACCAACCTGCGGCAGTGGGGCCGTGGCGACCGGCGGGTGTTCGACAACGCGGAGGTCCGATGAACGTCACCTGGCCGGCCATCGTCGTGGTGCTGACGGCCGTGGCGACGGCGCAGTGGATCGTCTTCGCCGCGATCAGCGCGTTCTCGCGCGCGAAGTTCCCGAGGAACGGGACGATGCGGAGGGCCGAGAAGCTCCTGCTCGCGAGCACTGCCGTCCTGGCGGCCGGATGGCTCGCGCAGCTCGACCTGGCGGCCATGTGGAAGCCGGGAGGGC
>JBAQWH010000377.1:0-4100 GCA_049298815.1 Thermoanaerobaculia bacterium
GCCACGGTGAACGGAGGAGGACCCAGTTGTCGGCGATCGCGATCACCCGAGCCATTGGCGGGATGTTCGAGCCAACGAGACGGCCGGGGTAGCCGTTTCCGTCCCACCGTTCGTGGTGGTGGAGCACCGCCTCGGCGACCTCACTTCCGAGAGAGGCGGAGACGATGCTCGCGCCGACGAGCGGGTGCTCGCGAAATGCTCGCTCGTACTCCGGCGTGAACGGTGCGTTCCCGATGAGCCGATCGTAGTCGAGCAGGCGCAACCCGACGTCGTGTACCAGGCCGGCGATCCGGATCAGCTCGGCCGTTCGCTCCGGCAGCCCGAGGGCAAGGGCCAATCTGTGAGCGATTCCGGCGACGAGTTGGGAGTGTTCGGCGAGGGCAGGCAGCCGCTGGAGGTCGGGCTCGACCAGTCTGGCTGCGACCGCCTCCCGCTGGGCGTCCCATGAGCTCCGGCCGATCACCGCGGCCGCCGTCTCGCTGAAGACGTCGAAGAACGCATCGAGTCGACGCCGGACGTCTTCGTCCGGTTCGATCTCGAAGGCGATGGTCAGCGACGCCTCCTCCACGACGTTCGCGGCGATTGGAAATGTGCCGATATACCGAAGTCGAGCGGCGGTCACCGCTGGACCGCCGCCGATGACGTTGACCCCGGCTGGTGCTTCACTGGCCGTCGCCTCGGTCTTTGAGCGCAGTGCGTCGACTGCGCCCGGAGTGATCGGTCCGCTCGCGACGATCCACTGGGATTTCATGACCGTGAGGGCCGCAGCCACTGCGCCCCGGATCACCAGCACGCCCGGCACGAGCATCGCCATCCGTCTCGCTTCGTCGACGGTTGCGAACCGCCGGCGCGCGACAGAGGTGAGACCGCGCTTCTGCATGGCCGCGTGCGCGCGACGGACGACGTCCATCGCCTCCGGCGACAACGGCGTCGTCGCGTTCGAGGTGGTATGCGCGCGACGACGCTGGATGACCAGCGCCGGATCGGTCTCTTTCTTCACAGGGGCGTCGACCAGGGGCACCGCGCCAATCCCATACAGGTCGTGACTTCTCAGAATGCGGCGGATGTCGTCACACACCGTTTCGGCGGCGGCTACGTCCACGGCATCGAACGGTTTGCCTCGGGCCTTGTCACGGAGGTCGACGACACCGACGAGGCGCCGGCCGCGGCCCACGATCGGGAGGGCGAGAAGCCGCTCGTTCTGCTGCCGGAACAGGACCTCGGCTGCTGCCGGGTCGACGCTCATCGAGTTGATGACGATGGGGCCGTGCGCCGCCTGGAGCCGGGAGACGATCGCGTCTTTTGGTCCGATACGCGTCCGGTCGGCGGCGTTATACGAATACGACGTGACGATCTCGTATTCGCAATCGATTCCGTGATTGGTGGCGAGGTAGAGCGCGCCTTTGGTCGCCTGAACACGCTCCACTGCTCCGTAGAGCGCACGCTTGAGGTCGGACTCGAGCTCTCTCGCTCTGGCGAGCGGTGACTTCTGCTGGTCAGAGGACCCGCTTGCGTGAGGATGTCTCGCGTCGGTCATTGGGGGGGCGGGTCAGACTCAGCGTACTGGTCGCGAATCGTAGAAAGCAACGTGCAACTGTGGAAACGGTTGCAGAACCTCCCCCGTGGTGTTGGATCGTATCGTTTGCGGGATGGCGACCGCTCACCGCAGACGGACGATCACTCCCTCATCGCCGCGTAACGCGATCGATCTCGCCACCGCCTCACCTTCGCGGTCGAGATGCGTCGAGAGGACGATCGTGCCCCGCATTTCGTAGGAGGGGAGCGCATACGAGACCTCGCCGCGGCTGAAGTTCAGGACGATCACGAAGAGCGCGCCGCCGTCCTTTCGCGTGTACGCGATCACGTCGTCCTGAACGGCCAGAGGCGCGTACGTTCCGCGGTGCAGCGCCGTTTCGGCTCGGCGAAGTGCGAGGAGCCGGCGATGCAGCGTCAGCATCGAGCGCGGATCCTCCGTTTCGACCGCCACGTTCATCGTGCGGAAGTCGGTGGCGACGGGGAGCCACGGGGTGCCGCGTGTGAACCCGGCGTGGTCTTCGGCGTTCCACTGCATCGGCGTGCGCACCGGATCGCGCCCGAGGCCGCGGCCGGGGATGTTCTTGCCGTACGGGTCCTGCTCGAGCTCGGGAGGGATCGGCACGTCGCGCATGCCGAGCTCGTCACCGTAGTAGATCGTCGGAGTGCCGCGAAGCGTCAGGAGGAGCATCGCGGCCACGCGCGCCTGCGCGTCGCCCGCACGCCTCGCGATGCGCGGTTTGTCGTGATTGCCGAGGACCCAGTTCGGCCAGGCGAACGGCGGAAGGAGCGCCTCGTACGCCTCGACTGCGGCGGCGATCGTCCGCGGTTTCCAGGGGAGGGAGATCAGCTGGAAGTTGTAGGGGAGATGGATTCCGCCGCCCTCCGCGCCGTAGTACGTGACCAGCTTCTCGAGCGGGAGATAGATCTCGCCGATGAGGACGCGGTCCTCGTATTCGTCGGCGAGCGCGCGCATCGACTCGATCAGCTCGTGGATCTCGGGCTGATCGCAGGAGTAAATCGGGAGGAGCTCGTAGTACGGCGACTTCTCGCTCGGCGGGTCGGGGTTCGGCGGGTTGTTGCGGAGCTCCTGGTCCTTCATGAGGTGCCAGATCACGTCCATCCGGAAGCCGTCGACGCCGAGGTCGAACCAGAAGCGGAGGACGTCGAACATTGCGGCGCGGAGCTGCGGATTGCGCCAGTTGAGGTCGGGCTGTTCCTTGAGGAACGCGTGGTAGTAGTACTGGCCGGTGGCGGGGTCGAGCTCCCAGGCGTTCCCGCCGAAGACGCTGCGCCAGTTGTTCGGCGGACCTCCGTCTGGCGCGGGATCGCGCCAGATGTACCAGTCGCGCTTCAGGTTCTCTCGGGACGAGCGGGACTCGACGAACCACGGATGCTCGCTCGAGCTGTGGTTCGGGACGTAGTCGAGGATGACGCGGATGCCGCGCTCGTGAGCCCCCGTGAGGAGGGTGCGGAAGTCGTCGAGCGTGCCGAAGATCGAATCGATGCCGGTGTAGTCCGCGACGTCGTACCCGAAGTCGGCCATCGGCGAGGGGAAGATCGGCGAGATCCAGAGCGCGTCGACGCCGAGCTCCTGGAGGTACGGCAGCTTCGCGGCGATCCCTCGAAGATCGCCGACGCCGTCGTCATTCGTGTCGTAGAACGAGCGGGGATAGATCTGGTAGATGACGCCGCTTTGCCACCACTTGACGGTCACGGTCGCATCGTATGCCTGTGCGTGCCGCGGCGGATCACAGCGCAGCTGACGCCGCAAGCGAAGTTCGGGGACTCGCGATTCAGGGTGTCATCCTGAGTAGGGAAACGGCGTCGCCGGCGCCGTGGCCGACGAGAATGACACGCGAACCTCACTCGGCGCCTTGATCCTCCGTGCTCCTCGGTGTCCTCTGTGCCTCTGTGGTGAATCCACGTTTCGGTTCACCACGGAGACACAGAGAACACAGAGGGTGCACAGAGGCGAAGGGGAAAATGTGCGCGCGACGCAAGACTCTGGTGGTGGTTAGTAGTACAGGAGACCGCGCCGCCCGAAATGAAAACGCCGCCAGAAGGCGGCGTGAGTGGGTAAGCTAAGTTGGCGTCCCCAACGGGATTCGAACCCGTGTCGCCGCCGTGAAAGGGGGATCGGACGCTTTTTGCGGCAGTTTGCCGCCTTTTGCCGTTCGTTGCCTCTCCGCGCCTAACCTTCCCCGTTTCAACAACTTTCGGGCGACTCTGCCACTTCCGCGTTTGCAGGCGCTTGCCGCTGAGTGCACCGCTTTTCGGTACGTGGCTGCACGAGTGGCTGCACGCACGACCCCTCCGACTTACCCCCACACATCCACCCGCGCCCGGCCGCATTGCAGGCGCGCACAGACTCAGACCGAGGGCCGATCATGGCGAGCGACAACACCGTAGACCTGAAAGTAAACGTCGATCCGGGAAGCTCAACCGAGGACCTCAACCGCGTAAAGGTTGCCGTTGAGCAAGTCGGCAGCGCGGCCGGGACAGCGTCGAAGCCAACAAACGACCTCGCGGAAGCGGCGCGCGAAGTCGGCGAAGCGGCGCGCGAG
>JBAQWH010000378.1:0-5265 GCA_049298815.1 Thermoanaerobaculia bacterium
ACATCGCCCAGTGGGCCGAGCAGACCGCAGACCGCCTCGATCCCGCGTCCCCGTTCGTCGCGCTGGCCAACGCCGATCGGGCCGCCTCGAAGAAGAATTACGCAAAGGCAATCCCTCTGGCCGTCAAAGGCCTGCTGCGGACGGCGACCAACTACCGCACGAGCCTGCTGACACGTGCCGACCTGCTGGTCGTCGCAGCGCTGGCCCTCGCGATCGTGGCGGCCGTCTTCGCCGTCTCGCTGTTCATCCGTTACGGACGGTCGATGGCTCACGACTTCCGTGAGCTGGCGAGCCGCAAGGTGAGCGGCGGCGCGGTCACGGTGATCGCCTTCGCCCTGATGTTCCTTCCGGTGTTCCTCTGGCTCGGCCCGATGTGGCTGGTCTTCTACTGGTTCGCGATCGCCTTCGCCTATGCGAGCGCCGGGGAGCGCGTCGCAGTCGTCGTGGTCCTGATCCTCATCGCGTGCGCCCCGGTGGCGCTCGACACGGCCGCCCACTGGACCGCCGCCGTCGACAGTCCCGTCATGGTTGCCGCCATCTCCTCGGCGAGCCAGGCCTACGAGCCCGAAGCGCTCCGCCGCATGCAGGAGCTCGTCAGCGCCGATGGAACCGAGCCGATGCTCCACCTGCTCCTCGGTAACCTGCAGGCGTTCGAAGGGAACGACGAGCAGGCCGCAGCCCACTACCGCCGCGCGATCGAGTTGAAAAAGGACTTCGCCGGCGCCCGTGTGAATCGCGGCAACCTCCACTTCTTCAACAACGAGTTCCAGGCGGCGATCAACCAGTACGAAGAAGCGCAGAAGCTCGATCCCAATCTCGCGATCGCCTACTACAACAACTCCGTCGCGAACGGCGAGACGTACCGGTTCGACCAGCAGGCGCAGATGCTCGAGCGCGCCCGGAAGGCCGACAGCGACTTCGTAGAGCGCGCGACCAGGCTCCAGCAGCAGGGTCAGGCGAAGGTCGTCATGTATCACCCGACGATCGCCGAAGCGTGGGTGGTCGCGCGCCGCGTGACGACGCGCCCGGCCGCCGCTTCACTGTTCGCGAACTACTCCTCATTCGAGCCGCTGAAGAGCATCGCCAATCCCGTCACGATCGGTGCAGTCGTCTCGATCATCCTCGGCATCGTCCTCTGGATGCTCCGCCGCAAGACCGGCGTGGCCGGGGCCTGCATCAAGTGCGGTCGCACGTTCTGCTATCGCTGCAAGTCAGCGCGCGAGAGCGCCACGTACTGCACGCAGTGCATCCACATCTACCTCAAGCGCGACGGCGTGTCGCTCGACACCAAGCGGAAGAAGCTCGAGGAAGTCTCCGGCTACCACCAGTTGACGCTGAGGCGGAATCGCCTCTTCGCGAGCGTCCTTCCGGGGGCGGCGCAGATCCTCGAAGGGCGGACGACGGCCGGGCTCATCGGGTCGTTCATCTTCGCAGCGGCAGTCGTGATCGCGATCTTCGTCGGCCGGCTCGCCCCGGCAATCGGATCGGTGGCGGAGACGGCACATCTCCTGATCCGGCTCGTAGCGATCCTCATTGCGGCCCTCATCTGGATTTTCATGACGCTCCCGGTCTACCGGCGGCGGACGATTACGGTCTGAGCCATGGCACTCGAAGGAACCCTCAAGGACTTCAGTCTCGCCGACATCTTTCAGCTGATCGGGCTGCAGAGGAAGACCGGCGTCCTGACGCTCCGGAGCAAGGAAGACACCGTCACGGTGACGTTCCTCGACGGGAAGGTCGTCGGTGCCGACTCGCTCGTCCGGCGGACCGACAGCCGCATCGGCTCGGTGCTCATCAGGACCGGGGTGCTCTCTCCTGACCAGCTGAACCGCGCCCTCGAGATCCAGAAGGAGACGCTGCAGCGCCTCGGCTTCATCCTGATCCACTACGGAATCATCTCGCAGGAAGCTCTCCGCGAGGCGATCCAGCTCCAGATCCTCCAGATCGTCTATCGCCTCTTCCGATGGAAGGACGGCGACTACCTCTTCTCGCAGGAGACGACCATCGAGTACGACGCCGATGCGGTCGTGCCGATCACGGCCGAGTCGATCCTGATGGAAGGCGCGCGGATGATCGACGAATGGCCGATCATCGAGAAGCGCATCCGGTCGTACCAGATGGTCTTCCGGAAGAAGCACACCGGCCAGGAGATCGCGGTCGTCGGCGCGGAAGAGGCCGACGAAATCGACTTCGACGGCGAGCGGACCAAGAAGAAGAAGGGACCGAGCGACAAGATCCGGATCTCCCAGGAGGAGAAGTCGATCTACGACCTCGTCGACGGCACGCGCTCGGTCGGCGACATCGTCGAGGTCGCCCGCCTCCCTGAGTTCGACACAAACAAGGCGCTCTTCGAGCTGCTGACCCGCGACCTCATCGAGGAAGTGCGCCACGCCACGGCCGAGGTGGCCGCCCCCGCCACGCCGATGGACGAGGCCGAGGTCGCCGAGACCCCGGTGCCACTGCCGCTCGTCGCGGCCCTCGTCTTCATCGCCGTGTTCTCGCTCGTGACCTCGTTCAAGAACCCGCTCAACGGACTCAGGCCGTTCACCCGACCGACCTCCGGCGTGGCCGACATGCGCAAGGCCATCTCGGTTCAGCGGATCGAGACGATCGGCCGCGCCATCGAGATGTACAACTCGACGCACGGCCGCCTCCCACAGAACCTCAAGGACCTCGTGCCTGCGTACCTGTCGCGCGGGATGATGTCCGATCCCTGGGGCAACCAGTACAAGTACCTGCCGCGCCCCGAGCGCTACCTCGTCATCGGCTTCACGGCCGACGGGAAGGCAGACACCGACCTCTTCCTCTCACGGACGACCGGCATCAGCGCACCGGCCGGGAGCTACTCGAAGCCCGAGAGCGGCGGGATCGTCCTGCTCGAGTAGGCGCGCGTCAGTCGGGATCGGGCGGCGATCCACCCGGCACGACCAGCCGCAGCTTCTGCTCCGCGATGCCGAACGTGACCGGCGTCTTCGTGAGCCACTCGCCGTCCGCGAAGACGTCCATCACCTGTTCGCTCTCGAGGCGGAAGGTCTCGCCGCGGCGGCACTCGACGAACGGGCTCTTCACGTGCGCTCCGGTGTAGGCCGCCGGGAGAGTCCGGAGCAGCATCGGAATCGAGGTCTTGTGCACGATGCAGAGGTCGAGGAGCTGGTCGTCGAGCTTCGCAGCCGGCGTGATCCTGATGCCACCGCCGTACTGGCCGGAGTTCCCGACCACGGCGAACATGATGTCCGCCGGTTCGCCTCCGATGGAGATGCGGCGCGGCTTGAACTTCGGCAGGACGCGCATGAGGGCGTAGAGATACCGCACGGTTCCGCGGAGGAACAGCACCCGTTCGTTCGCGTACCGGGTGACTTCGCTGTCGAATCCGACGCCGGCGACGCCGAGGTAGCGGTGGCCGTTTGCGGTGGCAACGTCGACTTCGCGGATGCCGCCGTGCAGGACGGCGTCGCAGGCGCGCCGGATGTTCTGCGGGATCCCGGCGACGTGTGCGAAGTCGTCGGCCGAGCCGGCCGGGATCACGCCGAGGACTCCGCGCTCGAGGTCGAACTCACGGACGGCGTAGTTGAGCGATCCGTCTCCGCCGCAGATGACGACGCGATCGAAGCCGTCACGCGAGCTCTCCGCGGCAATGCGCACGAGGTCTTCGGGGCTTCGACTTGCAGAGACGTCGACCTCCGCCTCGTCGCAGAGACAACGGAGGATCTGCTCCATGCGGCGCCGCGACCGGCCGCGACCCGCCACCGGGTTATAGATAAGCTTGAGACGCACCGATTTCCCTTAGAGTGTACAAGCGATGAAGAAGAAGTCACGCACGCTCCTCATCCTCGCGCTGCTCAGCATCGGCTGCAAACCGAACGCTGACGCGCAGACCGCGAAACCCAGCCCATCCGTCCAGCAGCCGCCACCGATTGCGAGCACGGTCAGCGCAGTCCGTCGCACGCCGATCGTCGTGGTCGCGCACAACGTCCTCCCCTCGGTCGTCAACATCCAGACCGAGGCGACGATCCGCCGCCGCACGGCGGACCCGTTCTTCGACCCATTCGGCGTCTTCGGCGGCCGCGAACGCTCCTTCACTTCGCAGTCCCTCGGATCCGGGTTCGTCTGGTCGAGCGACGGCATCATCGTCACGAACAACCACGTCATCGAAGGCGCGTCCCGCATCACCGCGAACTTCCAGGACGGCCGGCAGCTCCCCCTCCGCCTCATCGGCGTCGACCCCGACAGCGACCTCGCGGTCCTGCGCGTCGACGGCAGGAGCTTCACCGCCGCTCCGATCGGCACCTCCTCCGACCTCATGATCGGAGAGACGGTCATCGCGGTCGGCAACCCGTTCGGCCTCAGCGGCACCGTCACCACCGGCGTCGTCTCCGCACTCGGGCGATCCGTCCCGTCGCAGGAGCAGGGACGCACCTACACCGATTTCATCCAGACCGACGCGTCGATCAACCCGGGGAACTCCGGCGGGCCGCTGCTCAACATCGAAGGCAAAGTGATCGGCATCAACGTCGCGATCTACCGCGAAGGGCAAGGCATCGGCTTCGCCATTCCGGTCGACCGCGCGCGCAAGGTGATCCAGGACCTCCTTCGCTACGGCGAAGTGCACGCCGCCTGGATCGGTGCCGTGACCGCCACGCTGACGCCGGAGGAGTCCCGACGACTCGGCCACAGCGCGCAGCGCGGCGCAGCCGTCGTTCGAGTTTTCACCGGATCACCCGCCGCAGCTGCCGGCCTGCGCGTCGGCGACGTGATCACCGCAGTCGGCGGCAGGCAGGTCGACTCACGCGAGGCGCTCTCCACCATAACGGCGACCGCAGCGGCTGGAACGGTCATCGACTTTTCGGTCACGCGCGACGGAGAGCCGACCACGATCCGAGTCCGGCCAACCGACCCTCCGGAAGGGCTCGGGCTCCGGATCCTCGAGGAAGTTGCCGGGCTCAAGGTCGAACAGGAGGGCCGCACGGTCGTGATCGCCGACGTGATCGCACGCAGCCGAGGCGCCGAAGTCGGCCTCGCCGCCGGAGACCTCGTCGTCGGGGTCAACGGCACGGAGGTCAGCGCGGTGAACCAGCTGAACAGCGAGCTCGTTCGAGGTGCCGAACGGTCGTCGATCGTCCTGTCGATCGCTCGCGGCCGCTACATCTACAACCTTACGTTCCCGATGGGAGTGTGAGGAGAAGAGTGAAGTAAGAAGTGTGAAGTGTGAAGTGTGAAGTGTGAAGTGTGAAAAAAAACAATAACGATTAACGCGACTCGTTATTG
>JBAQWH010000379.1:0-1562 GCA_049298815.1 Thermoanaerobaculia bacterium
GCGGTGGAGTCTGGCCGGCCCTCGCGCCGCCGACGCAATGCGCCGGATTCGCTCCCGCGTCTCCTCGTCTCGCCCCGGCATGTCGGGAAGCCCGCTGAGGACGGCCCGCAGGTAAAAGAACGTGCCGCCGACGAGCACCGGCCTTCGGCTCCGAGACCGGATCTCGTCGCAGACCGCACGAGCGCGGCGGCCGAAATCCGCGGCGTTGACCTCCTCGTCCGCGTCGGCGATGTCGATGAGGTGATGGCGAATGCGGGCCCTCGCCGCTGCATCCGGCTTCGCGCTGCCGATGTCGAACCCGCGGTAGATCTGCACCGAGTCGAAGTTGACGATCTCGCCGCCGATCCGCTCGGCGACCTCGAGCGCGAGGTCGGACTTGCCTGCGCCGGTCGGACCGGCGATGACGACCAGGGGGAGGGTCATGGAATCGACTGCGCGGCCGGGACGTCAGCGACGGTTGGTCGTCTGGTGCCTTCGGTCATCCTCTTCATGCAGGATCGATCGCAGATGCGCACGGCAGTAGATCGCGCCTGGCGGGACAGGCTTCCTGCAGACCGTGCAGCGGTTCTTCGACATCGCGGTTGCGCCCTTGCCGAGCACCTTTGCGACGATCCCGGCGACGATGAGTGCGGCGGAGACCAGGAGGGCCTGCACCAGCATTTCGCCCGAGATGAGGATCGCCCACGACTGGTCGCTGTTCGACTCCCGGAGGACGTACAGACCGAGGACGAGGATCAGCGTCCAGAGGCCAAGCCGGAAGAGGATTGTGGGCATGTGTACAACTCACTCTACGGGCGCGCTGTCGGGGTGTCAATTTCGGGTAGGACGAAGATTTTCCCGCCCGAGAACTTCAGTTCGATTGAGCCGCTCCGGTCGGTCCTCCAGGTCCTGACGCCGCGAGAAGCCAGCGACGCGAGCACGTCGGGGTGCGGATTGCCGAAGAGGTTGTGTCGGCCGCAGGAGATCGCCGCGACGCGAGGCCGCACGGCCTCGAGGAAGCGGTCGGTCGTCGACGAACGGCTTCCGTGATGGGCCACCTTGAGGACGTCGGCGGCGATGTCCCGGTCGCTGAGGTCGATCTCACCCTCCGCCTGCAGGTCGCCGGTCATGAGGATCCGTCGTCGCTGGGTCTCGATCAGAACCACCATCGACGCATTGTTCTCGGTCGCCTGCCGGAAGTTCCGCTCCGGCGGGATCGCCGTGAACCGGACCTCACCGCCGGCGAGCGTCGACACCGTCCTGACGAGGCGAATGGGAACGCGCGAGTCGCGGATCGTCTCCATGAGTCTCGAGGCGCACTCTCCCCGGAACTTCCGCGGCGAGATCCAGACCTCGCCGACCGCGAGGTGCCGCACGACCGCGAGCAATCCCGCACAGTGATCGGGATGCGGATGCGAGAGCATGACCGCGTCGACCCGCACGATCCCGCGGTCGACGAGCAGTGGAAGGAGGCGCGACTCGCCGAACCTCCAGTCGTCGGGGCGGCCGCCGCCGTCGATGAGCACCGCGCGCGTTCCCCAGCGGAAGACGGTCGAGTCCCCCTGGCCGACGTCGAGGAAGAC
>JBAQWH010000380.1:0-5602 GCA_049298815.1 Thermoanaerobaculia bacterium
GGTGTGAGGAGGGCGGCCGTCTCGGCCGCGGCTGCCGGGCGTCTCGCCCGGCAGCGGTGATGAACGGAGGGCGATCGCGTTCGGGCGGGACGCCCGAACGCCGCGGGCGAGACGCCCGCCGTCCAAATCCTCAGGGTTCCAGCTTCTCGATCCTCTTCTTCAGCTGATCGCACGGTGACAGGCTGCTGGTCGAGCCGATGAGGGCGCGCTCCCAGGAACCGTAGACCGGATTCGGAAGGATGAACCACTGGGTGCCCCAGCGGGCGGCGTTGTCGGCGATGATCCGGTCGCGCTCGGCCACGCTCTTCTCGCGGGCGTTGGCGAAGTCGTTGAGGTCGTCGCCGAGGAGCAGGAGGACCCGGTAGTTCGCAGCGACGTGGGTGCGGCGCGGACCCTTGTCGCTGACCTTCCACTCGGGGCGTTCTCCGCGGGTCAGCAACGTGTCTTCGGTGGTGCCGAGCGGATACCCGAGCTTCTCGAGGTTGCGGCGCGTGCCCGGCTCTTCGTGATCGTCGCGGTTTGTGATGTAGAACGGCGTGACGCCGCGGCTCTTCGCGTAGGCGAGGAACTCCGCTGCGCCCGGGACGGCCTTCGCGTTCGACTCGTTGACCCAGTCGTCCCACGCCTTGCCGTCGAAGATCTTGCCGCTGAGGATCGCGCGCGCTTCGAAGGTGCTGTTGTCGATCGCAGTCTCGTCGAGGTCGAGGATCACGGCGGCCGGCTTCGAGCCGAACGGCGCCGTCTGCTGCGGCTCGGCGGTCCAGGAGGGATCGGCCAGGGCGGCATCGAGCATCCGTCGCGCCGTCGCGTACGTCTGCATCGCCGACGCATGGTATTCGGCCGAGCTCTGCATCCAGAGCGTCGCGGCGAGGATCGAGTGCGCCGGGTTGCACGGCGGCTCCGCCGGGGCGGCTGCGACCGGTTCAGGCGCCGGCATCGGAGCGGGCGTCGTCGTCACCGACAGGCAGCCAGCCAGGAAGAGAAGTGCGAGGGCGAGAATGTGACGCGACATCGGTCCTCCGTTTAAGCAGTCGTTAGTCGTTAGTCGTTAGTCGTTAGCGATGCCGAGCAGTGAACATTCTGCCGCCTCTCACTGGTCACTAACCACTGGTCACTAACCACTGGTCACTAACCACTGACCACTGACCACTGACCACTGACCACTGACCACTGACCACTGACCACTGACCACTGGATTCTATCTTCGCCCGCCAAAAGCAAACGGGAGGGGTTGCCCCCTCCCGTTGCCCGCGCATCGGATGCGCGATCGTTGAGCGATGGATCAGAACGTGAGGCGCAGTCCGAGGCGGGCCTGCCAGCGCGACCGGAGGTCGGCCGTGGAGAACTGGCTGCCTTCCGCGAGCGCGTTGGCGAAGCGCTCGCGGTAGATCGGCTTGCCAGTCGCCGTGTCCTGCCCGACGTAGGTGACCGGGAGGAAATTCTGGTTCGACACGTAGCGGACGGTTCCGGCCTCGTCGTCGAACATGTTGAGAAGGTTGAGGATGTCTGCAGTGACCTGTACGCGCGAACCGCGGACGGCCGGGAGGCCGATCTCATAGTGGAAGTCGAGCTGGCGGCTCCACGGCTCGTTCAGCTCATAGCGCTCGACCAGGCGGTCGTCGCCATCGACGCCGGCGTAGGCGAGGTAGTTGACCCACTGCTGTTCCGGCGTGGCGGTCCAGGTCGAGCTGGAGTTCTTCTGCACGATCACGTTGCCGGAGGCCGGGACGTAGAGGAGGTCGTTGGTCGAGTAGCCGTCGCCGTTGATGTCGGTGCCGAACAGCAGCGAGTACGGGCGGCCCGACTGGGCGTTGTAGTAGAGGCCGAGGGTGTGGGCGAGCGGGCCGGTCTGGACGTTCCACGAGGCGCCCATGTTGAAGCGGTGGGTGGTCTCGAACGCCGAGCGGGATTCTTCGGGGTTGAAGATGTCGCCGCTGGTGTGGTGGAACTGCCAGTTGGAGATCGCGCGGCTCGAGGTGCCGTCGAACGCCGAAGTGGCGTCCTGGTAGGCGTACGAAGCGTTGAGGGTGACCGCGCGGCCGAAGCGCTTGTTGAGCTGGAGCGAGCCGAGCATCTGCTCGCCCTTGCTCGTGTTCGTGATCATGATCGCGTCGCGGAGCTGCGAGCTCACGTTCGAGTAGCGCGGACGGCCGTCGAGCGGGCTGGTGCCCGTCTGCTGCTTGTTCATGTTGACGTAGTAGACGTCCTCGAGATTGCGCGACCAGACCACTTCGGCGGTGCCGCGGATGCCGAAGAAGAGCTCGCGGTCATAGCCGATGGTCGAGCGGAGGATGCGCGGGAGCTGGAAGTCCGGATCGATCAGGTCGACCGAGAAGGCGCCGCTGCCGGCCGGGAAGTTGGTCGGCTGGTTGAGCGGATCGGTCACGAACGTCGGGGTGCAGCTCGGCTTGACGCAGCTGAGGGCGACCTGCTCGACGCCGGTGCCGGCGTACGCGTTGGAGATCCAGACGTACGGCGTGCGGCCGGCGAAGACGCCGATGCCGCCGCGCAGCTGGGAGCCTTCGGTCACGGCCCAGTTGAAGCCGATGCGGGGCGACCAGACCACTTCCTCGGAAGCCATCTTGGCGGTGCTGATGCCGATCGCGCTCTGCACGGTCGGGTTCTCGGACGGCATGTCGCCGAACTTCGGCATGTCGGCGCGGAGGCCGAACGTGAGCGTGAAGGCCGAATTCATGCGCCACTGGTCGCTGGCGTAGAAGCCGTACTGCGCGACGTCGAACTCGGTCGCGCGACGCGGGTCGCTGCCGGTCGCACGGGTCACGCTGTACTCACGCGGGTTGCCGTTCTCGAAGTCCTGGATCGTCGGGAAGAAGTAGTACCCGTACGAGTCGGACATGAAGAGGTTCTTGAACGAGAAGAACTCGTTGTGCGTGCCGATCGTGACCGTGTGGTTGCCCACGAGCATCGTGAAGTCGTCGGTCACCTCGAGCACGTCCTGGTCGAGCGCGTTCGCGCCCGAGAAACGCTCGGTGCCGAGGACGATCTGTGCGCTGCGGGGAGCGCCGCCGATCTCGATGCTGGGGAAGACGACCGGGACCGCGCGCTTGTCGCGGATGGTCTGGAGGCCGATGCGCGCCTCGTTGAACGACGTCGCGCCGAAGACCGAGTTGAGCTGGACGATCGACGAGTCGGTCTTGCTGTCGAAACCGTAGATCGACGTCGGGAAGCGGAAACGCGTGAAGAAACGATCCGAGATGACGTCGCGATATCCCTTGACGTAGTTGTGGCGCAGCGTCAGCTGGTTGCTGTCGCCCGCGTTGACGTCGAAGCGCACGAAGAAGTTGTCGCTGTCGCGCGTCTCCGGGATGTCCGCGAGGGTGCCCGGGTCGTAGCCGTACTTGGTGGTCGAGATCTGCTTGGCCTGCGCGGCCAGCAACTGGAGGCTCGCGCTCAGGCTGTCGCTGCCGGCCTCGGCGGAGACGCCGTTCGGCTCCTCGCGCTCGTTGTGCTCGCCGGTCAGGAAGAAGAACAGCTTGTCCTTGACGATGCGCCCGCCGAAACGCCCGCCGTACTGCTCGGAGTCGAACTGGCGAATCGCGTTGTTGAACGGCCCGTCGCCGACCATGCTGTCGTCGCGCTTCGAGTAGAAGACCGAGCCGGCCCAGTCGTTCGTTCCCGAACGGGTGATCGCGTTGACGCCGCCGCCGGTGAACCCGCCCTGGCGGACGTCGTACGGCGAGACGACGATCTGGATCTCCTGGATCGCGTCGATCGAAATCGGCTGGGTGTCAGCCTGGCCGCCCGGCGTGCCGGTGTCGGCAAGACCGAAGAGGTCGTTGTTGACCGCGCCGTCGATCTGAATCGTGTTGTACCGGTTGTTCTTGCCTGCGACCGACATGCGCGTCGACGTCGCGTCGATCGGGTCGACCGTCACGTACGGGTTCGTACGGGCGAAGTCCTGCAGGCTGCGATTGACCGTCGGCAGCGAGTTGATCTGCTCCGCGGACACCGCCGAGGACGAACCGGTGCGGTTCGGGTTGATCACGTCGTCGGCGGTCGCCGTGACCGTGATTGCCTCGGTCACCGCGGCGAGACGCATCGCGAGCGGCACTTCAGCCGTCGAGCCGAGCGGAACCATCACGCCGGTCGTCTCGGCCTGACGGAAGCCTTCGAGCGTTCCGGTCACGCGG
Organism: Thermoanaerobaculia bacterium; assembly: GCA_049298815.1. Taxonomy (GTDB): domain Bacteria; phylum Acidobacteriota; class Thermoanaerobaculia; order Gp7-AA8; family Gp7-AA8; genus JBAQWH01. The sequence goes on from JBAQWH010000380.1 coordinate 4,152, forward strand.
TACGGACCGCCGACGCGGACGTTCGGAATGGTGAACCGGCCGTTCGCGCCGGTCACCGAGTCGTACCGCGTGCCGGTCGGCACGTGGATCGCCTCGACCGTGACTCCGGGCAGCGCACCGCCGTCCGGATCGGTGACGGTGCCGGCGAGCAGCCCCGTCGTAACCTGCGCGTGCGCGGCCGGCACCGCAGTCGTAAGCAGCATGAGGACGGCCGCAGCAATGGCAAATAGCCGGCTGGCGTCCCTGAACAGTGGTGAGCGACCTGTCATGAATCCTCCTGGTTGGTCTGGAAAGGGGGGTTGAAACCGATTTTTCGAGGGGTATTTTTAGCACGGCAGGGGCCGCCGGGGCGAGGTAATTGGTAAAGAGTGTGTGGAGAAATGACGCCTCCGCCTACGGGGTGCACTCATCCCTGTGCTACTTGCGACAGGAATCGACGCAACGTGCCCGCGGATTCGAGTGTCATCCTGAGCGAGCGCAGCGAGCCGAAGGGGGGCATCGGCGGCTCAGGGGCTGTGCAGAAAACTGCGACTGCCACCACAGAGGCACAGAGAGCACAGAGGTTCACAGAGCGAAAACCCAAACTCCACCTCCTCTGTGGGCCTCTGTGCTCTCTGTGCCTCTGTGGTGACCTACCGCGCGTTTTCTGCACAGCCTCTCAGGATGGCACTCTGAATCGTGGCCTCCTCGCTCGTTCTCGTCCTCTTCGTGAAGGCCCCGCGTATCATGGACGGCTCATGCGCCATCACGTACGGCTGGCGGTCAACGGACGGGAGTTTCGGGTCGAAGGGGAGGACGTTTTCCTCCCGCTCGCAGACTGGCTCCGGACGCTCCGGCGTGCCACGGGAACGAAGATCGTCTGCGCCGAGGGAGACTGCGGCGCCTGCACCGTCCTCGTCGGCCGTCCCGCTGGCGGCACCATCGACTACCGCTCCCTCAACGCCTGCATCCTCTTCCTCTACCAGCTCGACGGGGCGCACGTCATCACCGTCGAAGGCCTCGGCGCGCGCCTCAATCCGGTGCAGGAGTCGATGGTCGAGAACCACGGTGCGCAGTGCGGCTACTGCACCCCGGGATTCGTGATGGCGATGACCGGCCTCGCAGCGTCGGGCGCGAAGCTCGACGAATCAGCGGTGAAGGACGGACTCACGGGGAACCTCTGCCGCTGCACCGGCTACGAGCCGATCATCCGCGCGGCCCTCGCGGTGCAGGGGAGAGCGGGGACGTCGCTCGACGAGCTCTATCCGCCCGCGGTCCTCGCGACGATGCTCGCGGACGACGGCGACGAGGTCCGCGTCGAAGCCGGAGCGCGCGTGTTCGCGGCTCCTTCGAACCTCGACGGAGCGTTGCGGTTCAAGGCCGAGGTCCCGGATGCGGTCGTCGTGCAGGGCGGCACTGACGTCGGGGTCGCGTGGAACAAGCGCGGCGTGCAGCCGCGCGCGATCCTCAGC
>JBAQWH010000381.1:0-1697 GCA_049298815.1 Thermoanaerobaculia bacterium
GTCCGGAAGTACGTGATCGCCGCGGAGCAGCGCGCACGCATCATGGAGATCGGCTCGCTGGCGCAGCGCCTCCAGAACGAGAACCTCACGGCGGAACAGCGGAAGGAGGTCGAGGCCGCGCTCGACAAGGCACGCCAGGCACTCGAAAAGCAGATCCAGTTCGACGAGAAGTCGATCGACGAATCGATCGAGCGTGCACGCATCCAGCGCAGCGAGAGCCAGCGTCTGCTCGCCGAGTCGGCCGCCGCCTGGCGAACGCAGGGGCGGCACTCAGTCCGCGTGGGCGGCGCGCCGGTTCCCTTGCCTCCGCCCACCCCGCAGGTCGCCGGGGTGGGGGACGTGAAGACGACGCCGGTCACCCCGGGCATGGATGTCAAGGCTGTGGTCGGGGTGAAGACGGAGAAGCCGAAGCCGGAGGCGAGGACCGCGTCGGGCTCCGCCGGGGACGTCAAGAAGGCGCCTGCGAAAGAGGTTGCGAAGACGACCGCGAAGGAGCCTGCGCGCGACACGCCCAAGGCCTCGCTCATCTTCGGGCGGGAGTTCAACGCGAAGGTGAAGAAGGAAGGGGCGCTCGTTGGCGAAGTGACCGCGCGCATCAGCGAGGAAGAGGTCGTCCAGCGGGTCCTCTCGACGCCGACCGACGACGGCAGCGAGATCCCGTTCGCGGTCGACCGTGAAGGGAACGTCTACACGCGCGATCCTGCTTCGCGGCGGACGCTCGAGGGCCTCGGCGTCGCGAAGAAGATCACCGCGGGCATCGTCCCGAACGACATCGCCGGCTGGATCGTCAGCGCCTCGACCGACAAACAGAGCGGGCTCAGGATCGGCGTCGCAAGGCCGGTCGGAGAGAACCTCGAGTCCCTCCGCCGCTCCGCGACGAACAACTTCTCGATCGGCCTCGGCCTCATCGTCTGCGCGATGCTCGGCATCGTTCCGCTGGCCAATCACCTCACGCGCGACGTCGAGCTGGTGACGCGCGGCGCCGAGCGGATCGCCCAGGGCGACCTCATGACCCGGCTGCCGGTCCGGTCGAAGAACGAGTTCGGCCAGCTGTCGCAGGCCTTCAACCGGATGGCCGAGGACCTGAGCGTCCAGCAGCAGCAGATCGTCGAGCAGGAGCGTGCGCGGCAGGCGCAGGAGCTCGAGCAGCAACTGCTCGCGGCCGAGTACCAGCGGAAGAGCGTCGAGCTCGAAGATGCCCGCCGGTTCCAGCTCTCGCTGCTGCCGAAGGAAGTTCCGGACCACAAGAACTACGAGGTCGCGGTCTATACGCGGACGGCGACCGAGGTGGGCGGCGACTACTACGACTTCCAGATCAGCGAAGGCGGCGTGATGTCGGTCGCCATCGGTGACGCGACGGGGCACGGAGCGAAGGCCGGCACGATGGTCACCGTCGTCAAGACGCTCTTCACCGCCTACGAGGCGCTGCGGCCGCCGCGCGAATTCCTCCGCGACGCCGCGGAGAAGATCAAGCGGATGGAGCTCGGCCGGATGTCGATGTCGCTCACGCTCGCGCGCTTCGACCATGACCAGGTCACCGTCGCCGCGGCCGGTATGCCGCCGGTGTACGTCCATCGTGCTGCGACCGGCATGGTCGAGGAGTACGCGCAGGAGGCGACGCCCCTCGGGACGATCGCGACCGCGTACGACGACGTCGTGATCGCCATCGAGCCGGGCGATACGGTGCTCTTCATGAC
>JBAQWH010000382.1:0-2642 GCA_049298815.1 Thermoanaerobaculia bacterium
GCGATGCCGTAGTCGGTTTCCGCCACGAGCGAGCCGCCGGGGAGGATGTTCAACACCGCTCCCTGAGAACCCCGCAGCGGATAACCCTCGTACGTCATCGTCCCCGAGACGTTGATCGTCCGAAACGTGATGTCCTTGTAGGTCAGCCCGGTGAGCGCGAACGTCGTTCCCGCCGCCGTGTCGATCGAACCGGAGCCGGTGATCGCCCCTCCCGTCCAATCGAAGGAGCCCAGCGACGTGAGCGCTCCGGTTCCGGTCAGGGTCCCCCCGGCGAGGTTGAAAGCGGCCGTGCTCGTCGTCGGACCGTCGACGCTGAACGTCCCGCCCGTGACCGCGATCGTTCCTCCGCCGATGCTGTCGAGGGTGGCGGCGATCGAATGAGTCCCGCCCGAGAAGTAGATGCCGTTCGTTCCGGACGAGGGCTTCGCCTCGAAGATCCCGCTGCTGGTTCCGCCGTCGGGGAGTGAGAGGGAGCCGTCGATCGCGCTCACCAGGCCCGCGTTGTTGAGCACCGCGCTGAAGCTGGAGTTGCCTCCGCCGTTCTTCGTGATCCGCCCCGCCGGAGTTGCGCCGGACGCCGCGCTTACGTTGATCGTGAGCCGGTTGCCGCCCGCGCAGCACGCCTCGATGCCGAAGCTGGTCTGGACGTCGAGCACTCCGCCCGGGCGGATGTTGAGCGTCGGGCCTCCCGATCCGCGGATGCCGTAACCCGACCACGTCATCGATCCGTACAGCTCGATCGTGCGGCCGACGAGGTCCTTGTACGTCGTGCCGGAGAGCGCGAACGTCGCGCCGGATGCGATGGTGAGCGTGCCGGTGCCGCTGAGCGTGCCGGCGGTCCAGACGAGCGCGCCGTTCAACGTCATCGCGCCGGAATCGCTGAGCGTGCCGCCCGCAATCTGGAGTGTCGCACCGGAAGCGATCGTCCCCCCGCTCGCGACGGTGAGGGGTGATGCGACCTGCAGAGTCACGCCGCTCGCCACGTTCAGCGACGCCGCCGATGCCGCGACGTCGACGACGACCGTGTACGTGCCGGCCGCGTCGATATGCACCGGATTCACGCCGCTCGGGACCACTCCAGAACTCCAGTTCGACGAGCTGCTCCAGTTGCCGCCGGCCGGGTTGATCCAGTGCACCTCTCCCGACGCACGCGCGGCATGGTGGGACTGAATCTCGGAGGCGCTCAGGGCACGGTCGTACAGCGCGACCTCGTCGATCCGTCCGATGAAGGCGCGGCTGCCGCCGAAGCCGGACCCGATCTGCACCCCGATGGACTGAAGGACACTGCTGAACCCGGCCGCCGACGAGCCGACTTCGACTCCGTCGACGTACACCCGCGTGTTGCCGGGTGCGACAGCCAGCGCGAGGTGACGCCAGGTCCCGGTCGGCGACTGCGAGACGATCGGCAGCGCCAGCTGTCCGGCGTCGGTGTAGACGACGATGTTTCCACTGCCGAAGAGCTGAAGGTGCGCAAAGGCCGCATCGGATGCGCTCACCGCCGCCTGGAAGTCGCCGCTCGTCGCCGCGACGTTGACCCACGCCTCGATCGTCAGCTGCTGCCAGGAGCTCCCTCCCCACGTCCCGCCGAGGGTGAGACTCCCGCTCCCGTCGAATGTGAACGCTCCGTCGTTCCACGTCACCCCGGCAGCTCCCGCCGTCGCCCCGGAGTTGAGCGCGTGGAAGTCATTGCCCGACGAGTCGTAGGCCGTCGCGGCGGGCGCGCTCTCGCCGAGGCGGTAGTACGCCACGGGCGAATGCGAGAGGACCGTCGCGGCGTAGGGGTCCGCAGACGTGGGAGCGAAGTAGGTGTAGGGGGTCGACGCACTCTGCAGGTCAGGATTCGCGACGGCGACAGCGGCCGCTCCCGCCGAGCGCGCCGGCACCACGCAGTGGATCGTCGCGGAGCTCTCGACCACCACGTCCATCGCGAGCGTGCCGCCAAACGTCACGGTCGCACCCGAATCGAACCCGGTCCCGGTGATGGTGATCGGCGTCCGTCCCGCAGGCGGTCCGGAGACGCGCGACAAGCTCGCGATCGACGGCGCGGCGTTCACGCACTTGCCCGAAGTCCCCGCCTGGTGGATCGCCGCGATGGCCGAAGGCGGCAACGCCGCGCCGTAGAGCGCGACGTCATCGATCATTCCGGGGAAGAACCCGGATAACGGATGGTCGTCGTCCGCTCCGATCAGCAGCGGGTTCGCATCGTAGGCGGGCGTCGTGGTGTTCGGGAGCGTCGCGACCTGCTGGCCGTCGATGTAGAGCGCCTCGACCGACCCGTCAAAGGTGAAGGCGAGGTGGTGCCAGACATTGAGCGTCGGCGTCCAGGCGTGGCTGACGATCGTCGCCGTGCTTCCGTTGCTCGTCTGCCCCTTCAGCGCACCTGACTCGTAGAAGAGCGCGAAGGAATCGTCGGCCCCGCTCCCGAACGGCTTCGACACGAGGCCGGCCCAGGAGGGGACGCTCGTGAACATGAACCACCCCTCGACCGTGAGCGTCGAGGGGCGCAGGGCCGGCGCATCGGGGATCGAGACGTACGCCGAGCCGCCATTCATGCTGAAACCCTGGCCGACGTTGGCGGAGCCGAAGCCCGCGCCGACCGTCGTGCCGTCGTGCCTCCCGGCGGCTTCGCTGGCGTTCCCTTC
>JBAQWH010000383.1:0-6041 GCA_049298815.1 Thermoanaerobaculia bacterium
GCTTCGAGCGCGGGGACCGGGTCGGCCTGCTCGCGCACAACTCGGTCCACTTCCTCGAGGTCTTCTTCGGTGCGGCGAAGGCGGGCGTCATCGTCGTGCCGCTGTCGACCCGCTCCACGCCGCACGAGCTGCGGCACGTCGTCGCCGACTGCTCGATGAAGGGCCTCTTCTTCGATCCGGAGCTCGAGCCGGTCGCGAAGGAGCTGCAGGTCGCCGCCTGGCCGGTCTCGCATCGGGTCGAGGCAGGGACCTTCGTGCCGGTGTCTGCACGCGACGAGGACATCCACTGTCTGCTCTACACCAGCGGCACGACCGGCAAGCCGAAGGGCGTGATGATCCCGCGCCGCCAGCTCCTCTGGAACGGCTACAACACCGCGGTGAACTGGGGGTTGCGCGAGGACGACGTGGCCAGCGTCTTCACGCCGATGTACCACGCGGGCGGGCTCGCGGTCTTCCTGATTCCGCTCTTCGTCACCGGCGGGACGATCGTCCTCCACCGCCGATTCGAGCCGACCGAGGTGTGGGCGCACGTCGTCCGCGAGCGGCAGACCGTGATCTTCGGCGTGCCGACGATCTTCAAGATGCTGATGGACGCGCCGGAGTTCGCGACGGCGGACCTCTCGCACGTGCGCTGGCTGATCTCGGGCGGCGCGCCGCTGCCGCAGTACCTCATCCGCGCGTACCAGGAGCGCGGGCTCGCCTTCAAGCAGGGGTACGGGATGACGGAGGTCGGCGTGAACTGCTTCACGATGACCATCGAGGAGTCGTTCCGGAAGCCGGGCTCGATCGGGCGGGCGATGCTCTTCACCCGCGTCAAGCTCGCCGACGAAACCGGTGCGGAGGTCGCTCCGGGTGAGGTCGGCGAGATGTGGATTCGCGGGCCGCACCTCAGCTCTGGCTACTGGGCGAACGAGCAGGCGACGCGCGAGGCGTACCGCGACGACGGCTGGTTCCGCACAGGCGATCTGGCGCGCTGCGATGACGAGGGATTCTTCTTCATCGCCGGGCGTCGGAAGGAGATGTTCATCAGCGGCGGGGTGAACGTCTTCCCGGCCGAGATCGAGGCCGAGCTCGTGTCGCATCCCGCCGTCTCGGATGCCGCGGTGGTCGCGATGCCGGACGAGACCTGGGGCGAGGTGCCGGTCGCCTTCGTCGTTGCTCCGGGAGCCGGGGCTGCAGAGCTCTCTGAATTCCTCGGGCAGCGGCTCGCGAAGTACAAGGTCCCGAAGCAGTTCGTGTTTCTCGAGGCGCTGCCTCGAACTCCATACGGGAAGGTGGTGAAGGAAGATCTCCGGAAACAACTCGGCGGCGGATAGACTCCACGCCCGGATGACCCAGGAAGAACGCTCGGAGAAGTCGCGCCAGCAGATCCTCGACGCGGCACTGCGCCTCTTCTCGCATCGCGGCTACGGCGCGACCGGCGTCCGCGAGATCGCGGAGGAGGCCGGCCTCTCGAAGGGGAACGTCTACCACCACTTTCCCGACAAGGAGGCGATCTTCCGCGCGCTCCTCGACCGCTACTTCGAGGTGATGTCGCAGCCGGACTTTCCCTTCAACCGCGCGCTTGCGAGCGGCGCATTTCCCGACAACCTCGAGGAGATGGGCCGCGCCGTGCGGCAGGTCGTGCAGGACTACCGCGAGTACGTCGCGCTGATCTACGTCGACGTCGTCGAGTTCGACGGCAACCACATCCGGAAGTTCTACGCCGACATGGCGGACCGCTTCGACCGCTTCATCAAGGGCCACGGCATGGAGGACGGGCTCCGCGCCAAGCTGACCGACGGCCTCTCGCCGGTCTCGGCCGTGATGATGGCGACCCGCATCTTCTACAACTACTTCACCGTCGAGGTCCTCTTCGGCGTGAAGGAGCACTTCGGCAAGAGCACCGACGACGTGATCGCCGAGATGGCGCTGGTGCTGCGGAACGGAATGCTGCGGCGCTGACGCGCCGAAGTGTGAAGTAAGAAGTGTGAAGTGTGAAAGGGCTCTGGCCCGGCCTCTTTTCACACTTCACACTTCACACTTCACACTTCGTCCTCCTGCGTTATATTCGCCCGTTCCAACGGAGGTAAGCCCATGCCGGGACCAATCACGCAGTTCATCGACCACCACTACCGTCATTTCAATGCCGCGGCGCTGAAGGCCGCTGCGATCGACTACAACAAACACCTCAGCGGCGGCGGGAGCATGCTCGTGACGCTGGCCGGTGCGATGTCGACCGCCGAGCTCGGGCTGTCGCTCGCCGAGATGATCCGGCAGGGGAAGGTCCACGCGATCAGCTGCACCGGTGCGAACCTCGAGGAGGACATCTTCAACCTCGTCGCGCACGATCACTACGAGCGCGTCCCCCACTACCGCTACCTCAGCGCTCTCGACGAGAAGAAGCTCCTCGACCGGCACATGAACCGCGTCACCGACACCTGCATCCCCGAAGGCGAGGCGATGCGGCGGATCGAGACCGCGGTGCTGCGGCACTGGGTCGAGAAGGACCGGGCCGGCAAGCGGCTCTTCCCGCACGAGTTCATGTACGAGATCCTCCGCGACGGCTCGATCGAGGAGTTCTACCAGATCGACCCGAAGGACTCCTGGATGATCGCCGCCGCCGAGAAGAACCTCCCGATGTTCGTTCCCGGATGGGAGGACTCGACCCTCGGCAACATGTACTCCGGGCACTGCATCTCCGGCGACGTGAAGAACGTCCACACGGTCCGCACCGGCATCGAGTACATGATCGAGCTCGCCGACTACTACACGAAGACCTCGGAGAAGTCGTCGATCGGGTTCTTCCAGATCGGAGGCGGCATCGCGGGCGACTTCCCGATCTGCGTCGTGCCGATGCTCCACCAGGACCTGCAGAGGACGAGCGTCCCGCTGTGGGGCTACTTCTGCCAGATCAGCGACTCGACGACGAGCTACGGCTCGTACTCGGGCGCGGTCCCGAACGAGAAGATCACCTGGGGCAAGCTCGGCGTCGACACGCCGTCGCACGTCATCGAGTCGGATGCGTCGATCGTGGCCCCGCTGATGTTCGCGTACGTGCTCGGCTGGTAGATAGGACGAATAGGACCTATAGGACCTATAGGTCCCGCCCTCCCGAGGCGGAGGTCGGGCGGTCCCATGGGTCCTGTCGGTCCCACCTCCCGTGCTACCCTCCCCCAACTACTCGTCAGGTGGTCTACAGATGAAGCGATTCTTCCTTGGCTGCGCGGTCCTCGCGCTCACGTTTCCCCTCCTCGCCGACAAGCCGGTCAGCGACGTCGAGCGCCACATCCGGACGCTTGCCGCCGATGAGATGGAAGGGCGTGGACTCAACACCAAAGGTGCAGAGAAAGCCGCGGCTTACATCGAGTCCGAGCTGAAGAAGGCAGGCCTCGAGCCCGCCTTCGGCAAGTCGTTCCGGCAGAAGTTCCCGGTCAAGACCGGCGTCTCCCTCGGCGCGAAGAACGCGATCAAGGGTCTCGAGGCCGGCGACTGGACGCCGCTCGGCTTCTCGAGCTCCGGCCCGATCGCCGGCCCGATCGCGTTCGTCGGCTACGGCATCGACGCCGAGGAGCTGAAGTACCGCGAGTTCGAAGGGATCGACCTCAAGGGGAAGGTCGCGCTGATGCTGCGTTACGAGCCTCAGGAGCGCGACGACAAGTCGGTCTTCGACGGCCGCAAGCCGAGCCGCTGGTCGGCCATGCGCTACAAGACGATGAAAGCCCGGGAGAAGGGGGCGATCGCGGTCATCTTCGTGACCGGCCCGCTCCAGGACGAAGGGAAGGACAAGCTGCCCGCCCTCGTCAACGACGGGCCCGAGAGCTCGGCCGGGATTCCGGTGATCCAGGTGAAGACCTCGGTCGCGCAGAAGTGGCTCGACCTGACGGAATTCCAGAATTCCGTCGACAAGGACCTCGCTCCGCGGTCGCGCGTGCTCGATGCGCGGCTCGAAGGCACCGTCGACGTGAACGCGACGTTCGCCCAGACCGAGAACATCGCGGGCGTGATCCCGGGACGCGGAAACCTCGCGAAGGAAGTCATCGTCGTCGGTGCGCACTACGACCACCTCGGATGGGGCGGGCGCGGCTCGCTCCGCGCCGACGTGCACGCCGTTCACAACGGCGCCGACGACAACGCGTCCGGCACCGGCGCGGTCCTCGCCGCCGCAAAGCGCCTCGTCGGGCTGACGAAGGACGCGAAGGACCGCCGCACCATCATGGTCACCCTCTTCTCCGCCGAAGAGACCGGCCTCGGCGGCTCGTCCTTCTTCGTCGCGAACCCGCCTGTCCCGATGGACACCGTGGTGGCGATGGTCAACCTCGACATGGTCGGCATGCTGCGCGACGACAAGCTCATCGCGCTCGGCGCCGACTCCGCTCCGGAGTGGAAGGCGCTCCTCGACAAACACGCGCCGGCGGCGAAGCTCGCCGTGGCCTCGAGCGGGGACGGCTACGGGCCGTCCGACCAGACCAGCTTCTACTCGCGCCAGGTGCCGGTGATTCACTTCTTCACCGGAACACACGACCGCTACCACACGCCCGACGACGACGCGGATGCGATCAACTTCGACGGCGCGGTCCGCATCGCGGAGTACACCGCCCTCGTGACGGCGGACCTCGCGAAGGCCCCGGTGAAACTCACCTACGCCCGCGCGACCGCAGCTCCCACGATGCAGGGGGACAGCCGCGGTTACGGCGCCTACCTCGGCACCGTTCCCGACTACACCGCGATGGAGGCGGCCGGCGGCGGCGTGAAGATCTCCGACGCACGTCCCGGCAGCCCGGCCGAAAAGGCAGGACTCAAAGGCGGCGACGTCATCGTCGAGATCGCAGGCACCCGCATCGACAACCTCTACGACATGACGTACGCCCTGCAGGACCACAAGCCGGGCGAGATCGTCGACATCATCGTCCTCCGCGGCGGGGAGAAGAAGACCCTCCGCGCAACGCTCGGCTCGCGTGGTGCGATGGCCGCTCCGACAGGCGGGCACCCGGGCTCGGCCGCCCTCGACGTGAAAGCCGGCAAGCCTTTCGAGAAGGCGTTCGATGGGGAGAAGCACTTCAAGGACGTCCGCCAGCTGACGTTCGGCGGCGAGAACGCCGAGGCGTACTTCAGCCCCGACGGGAAGAAGCTGATCTACCAGTCCACGAGCGAGCGCGGCGGCTGCGACCAGCAGTACGTTCTCGACCTCGCGACCGGCGAGACGAAACTCGTTTCGCACGGCGAAGGCCGCACCACCTGCGGCTACTTCTCGTTCCCCATGGGCGACCGCATCATCTACGCGTCGACCTATGCGACCGAGAAGGCCTGCCCGCCGCCGCCCGACCGTGCGCGCGGCTACATCTGGGGCGTCTACCCCTCGTACGACCTCTGGATCGCGAAGGCCGACGGCACCGAGCCGCGTCAGCTCACCAACGAGCCGGGCTACGACGCCGAAGCCACCTGGTGCCACAAGGGCGGAAAGATCATCTTCACCTCGACGCGCGACGGCGACCTCGAGCTCTACGAGATGGACGAGAAGGGCGGCAACGTCAAGCGCCTCACGAACACCCCCGGCTACGACGGAGGCGCGTTCTACAGCCCCGACTGCAAGGAGATCGTCTGGCGCGCGTCCCGCTTCCCCGACCCGAAGGAGCTCGCCGACTACCGCAAGGTTCTCGCGGAAGGCTTCGTTCGCCCCTCGAAGATGGAGCTCTTCCTCGCGAACGCCGACGGGTCCGACCCGAAGCAGCTGACGAAGAACGGTGCGGCCAACTTCTGCCCGTACTTCACGCCGGACGGCAAGCGGATCATCTTCGCGTCGAACATGCTCGACCCGCGCGGGCGCGAGTTCGACCTGTTCATGATCGCCAAGGATGGCTCGGGCGAGCCGGAGCGGATCACCACCGCCCCCGCGTTCGACGGCTTCCCGATGTTCAGCCCGGACGGCAAGTGGATCGTCTGGGGCTCGAACCGCAGCAATCCCGAAGGCCGCGACACGAACCTCTTCATCGCGCGTTGGGCCGAATGACGAAGAGCCTTCGGGCTTCTTACCAACCACAGAGGCACAGAGGACACAGAGG
>JBAQWH010000384.1:0-12191 GCA_049298815.1 Thermoanaerobaculia bacterium
CCCGGGCGATCGTGCGATGGCGCTCCTCCCCGGCGGTGGCTACGCGGAGGAGGCGGTGGTGGCGGCCGGGGTCGCGATGCACGTGCCTCCGGTCCTCTCCGACGAGGAGGCGGCCGCGATCCCGGAGGTCTTCCTCACCGCGTACCTCAACATCTTCATGCTCGCGGCGGCGCAGCCCGGCGAGAGGGTACTGATCCATGGAGGAGGCAGCGGGGTGGGCACCGCGGCGACGACGTTGTGCAAGCTCGCCGGCATGCACGTGATCGTGACGGCCGGCTCGGCTGCGAAGTGCGCGCGCTGTCTCGCGCACGGTGCGGACGAGGCGATCGACTACCGCGAGGACGACTTCGCGGAGCGCGCGCGGGGTGCGAACGTGATCCTCGACCACATCGGCGCGCGCTATCTCTCGCTCGATCTCGATGCACTCGCCGTCGACGGCCGCATCGTCATGATCGGATCGATGGGAGGCCAGCGTACGGCCGAGCTGGACGTCATGAAGCTCCTCGGCAAGCGCGCCACCATCACCGGCTCGACCCTTCGCAACAGGAGTGTGATCGACAAGGCGGCGATCGTCGCGTCCTTCATCGCGCGCTTCGGATCGGAGCTCGCCGCAGGGGCGGTCCGGCCGGTCATCCACGAGGTGTTTCCGCTGGAGAAGGTCGCGGAGGCGCACCGTCTCATGGCGGCGAGCGAGCACTTCGGCAAGATCGTGCTGAAGGTGACGTAGCGCCCTGTAACGGCGGCGCTCAGCGTGTCACGGCGAAGTACAGGGCGCTCCACACCTTGAGGTCGACGAGGACGCCGGCATGCTCCCGCTCTTCGAGCCAGAGCTCGATCTCCTCGAGCGACACGGTGTGGACGGTGATGTCCTCGCTGCCGACGCCACCTCCCTCACCGACGCGACGCGCACCGTTGGCCCGGTAGAGCGACACGATCTCGGAGGTGATGCCGGGCGAGCTGGGACCTCTCGCGATTCGCTCCACGGAGTCGCACCGGTGCCCCGTCTCTTCCTCGAGCTCCTTCTTCGCGGTCTCTGCGGGATCGTCGTGACCTTCCTCGTCGCCGACGAGCCCCGCCGGGATGTCGATGACGCGGGCATTGACCGGCTTGCGGAACTGCTCGGTGAGGATCAGCTCACCGAGCTCGTTCAGCGCGATGATGGCCACTGCCTCCTTCGCGCTCTTCCGCTCGACGAACTCCCACCCGTCGCGCTCGTAGACGACGACCTTCTTCCCTTCGTCGACTGTCTTCACGTCCTGCCTCCGCCGATCGCAATGCCCGACGCGTGCCGGGTGCATGGCGGAAGGAACGCTACTTCTTCAGCTCGTCGATCGCGGCGAGGACTTCTTCGCTGTGCTGAGCGGGCTTCACCTGCGGGAAGACCCGCGCGATGTTTCCCTTCGGATCGATGAGGAAGGTGTTCCGGCTCGAGACCTTCGTGAGCTTGAAGTCCATGACCGAGTTGTACGCGGTCGAGACCTTGGCGTCGGGATCGGAGAGGAGCGTGAAGCCGAGGCCTTCCTTCTCGCAGAAGCTCTTGTGCGAGTCGGCGCTGTCGACGCTGACGCCGAGGATCACGGCGTTGCGCTCGGCGTACTTCGCTGCGTCGCGCTGGAAGTTGCGAGCCTGGAGCGTGCAGCCGCTCGTGAAGTCCTTCGGGTAGAAGTAGAGGACGACCCACTTGCCGGCGTAGTCGGCGAGCGAGGCGGTCTTCCCCTGGTCGGTCGTGAGTTTGAAGTCGGGAGCCTTCGCACCGACGGCGGGGAAGTCCGCGGCCGCAGCGCAGGCGAGCGAGAAGACGAGGGTTGCGATCAGCGCGAGGGCGATCCGGTGTGCCATGAATCCTCCGATGTGGTGAGAGAGTAACAGGGCCGGGAGGGAAAGCTGGAGACCCGATAGGACAATAGGACCTATGGGACCTATTGGACCTATAGGACCCCCCGCCCGGCTCGGTACCGAGATCGGCCTCGGGTGGTGGGTCCTATCGGTCCTATAGGTCCTATAGGTCCTATTCTCCTATCGGCCCCCCTCCCTCCACTACACTCCTCCGCGCTTGGATCCCTACGCGCCACTCCGGAACCGCAACTTTCGCCGCATCATCGCGAGCCATGGCGCGCTGACGCTTGCGCGGGAGGCGCAGATCGTCGTCGTCTCGTGGCAGGTTTACGCGTTGACGAAGGATCCGCTCTCCCTCGGGCTGATCGGTCTCGCGGAGGCGGTTCCTTTCATCGGGATCGCGCTCTACGCGGGGCACGTCGCGGACCGGATGCCGCGGCGGACGGTCGCGGTCGCTGGCACGTTCGGACTCCTGGTGTCGGCGCTCGCGCTCCTCCTCCTGACGCTGACGCCCGGCGCGATGACGGCCGAGCGGGTCTGGCCGGTCTACCTCATCGTGGCTGTCAGTGCGATTGCGCGGAGCTTCACGCGGCCGGCGGCGCTGGCCCTGACGGCCGAGGTGATTCCGCGCGAGCAGTACGCGAGCGGTGTCGCGTGGCGCACGTCGACCTGGCAGTTTGCGGCGATCGGAGGTCCGGGGCTCGGCGGACTCCTCTACGGGTTCGCGGGGCCGGCGGCGGCCTATGCGACGGTGGTCGGGCTGATGACGGTCGCGGTCGGGGCGGTCGCCTCGGTCACGCACAGCGTGCGGCCGGTCGCGGAGGAGGAGATGCCGCTCGGCGAGAGTCTGAAGGCGGGAGTCCGCTTCGTGATGAACGAGCCGGTGCTCCTCGCGGCGATGACGCTGGACCTCTTCGCGGTCCTCTTCGGCGGCGCAGTCGCGCTCCTTCCCGCGTTCGCGACGATCCTCGGTGCCGGTCCGCAAGGGCTCGGCCTGCTGCGCGCCGCGCCAGCGGCCGGCTCCATCCTCACGGGCCTCTGGATCGCCCACCGGCCGAAGATGCGGCATGCAGGTCCGCTGCTCTTCGCCTCGGTCGCCGCGTTCGGCGTCTGCATGATCGCATTCGCGCTCTCGCGAAGCCTGTGGCTGTCGTTCGCCCTGCTCCTCGCGAGCGGCATGTGCGACAACGTCAGTGTCGTCATCCGCTCGACGCTGATGCAGATGCGGACGCCGGAGCAGATGCTGGGGCGCGTGTCGTCCGTGAACCAGATGTTCATCGGCGCGTCGAACGAGATCGGGGCGTTCGAATCAGGCGTCGCCGCGCGGTTGATGGGCGTCGTCCCGTCGGTGATCTTCGGCGGGTGCATGACGCTCGTGGTCGTCGGCCTGACCGCGTGGCGGGCGCCGCACCTGCGGCGCCTGCAGAGCCTCTGAAGCCTCGGCTTGCGGCTCGGCGCAGATGCCGTTGCGCAGCAGGTCCGCCATCTTCTGCACGGCGGTCGTCGAGTCGTAGCCGAATGGTCGTTCGATCCCGAAGAGGATCTCGCGCGAGAAGTAGTGGAAGAACATCCGGTGTGCGAGATCGAGCGCTTCGCCCGGCGTGACCGACGAGCGAAGGCGGCTCTGGATGTCCTCGATGCCGAGTTTCTCGAAGACCGCGTCGAACCGTGCGAATTCCGCGGAGTAGAAGCGGTCGACGTGGCGGGCACCGAACTCGATCATGTCGACGTACATGAGAGCGATGTAGTCGCGGCACTGCCGGACGCTGTCGCGCGCGGCGAATCCGAGCTGCTCGAGATTCGCAGGGAAGTCCTTCGATTCGGCGACGGCGCGCGTGAAAGGAAACGCAGTCGTCTGCGTGTGCGCGTAGAACTCGTCGAGCAGCGTGCGAAACACCGATTCCTTGTCCGGAAAGTAGTGGTAGACGGTGCCGGTGGAGATCCTGGCTCGCTCCGCGATGTCGCGAACGCTCGTCCCGCGGTAGCCGCGGTGAGCGAAGAGGTGGAGCGCGGCGTCGAGGACGGCGCGGCGGCTTCGCTCGGATCGTTCGTCTCGCTCCACGCAGGTTGTCCGCACGGCAGCGTACGCTTTCGAGGCTCCAAAAGTCATCCCACAACCGGATGAGAACGAAGCTTTGAGTGTTGAAAACCGGAGGCCGGGACGCACGAGCCGACGGGCTTTCGCACTTCGTGCTTCCCACGTCCCGCTTCAAAGCGCTAACGTCGCGCCATGAAACTCGCCATTGCGCTCTTTCTGGCCGCCACCGCCGCCTTCGCGCAGACGCAGGCAATCGATGAGGAGTACACGAAGCTGATCCGTCAGAACACGACGGAGAGTCGCTTCCTGACCGAGCTCGTCGACCATCTCCCGTCCTCCGACGGCGTTCCGACCCCCCTCAAAGTGAACGGCTACGTTGCCGGAGCCGAAGGGGAGCTGACGTACGCGGAAGGGGTGCACGCGTACATGCGTGCGCTCGAGGGCGCGTCGAAGCGCATCAAGGTGATCAGCGTCGGAAGGACGGAAGAGGGGCGCGAGATGATCGTCGCGGCGATCTCGAGCGAGGAGACGATCGCCGCCCTCGACCGCTACCGCGAGATCACGAGGCGGCTTGCCGATCCGCGGACGACGAGCGAGGCCGAGGCGCGGGAGCTGATCCGCACCGGGAAGCCGTTCTACTACGCCACGGGTGCGATGCACTCGCCCGAGACCGGCAGCCCCGAGATGCTGATGGAGCTCGCGTACCGGCTGGTGGTCGACGAGTCGCCGCGATACCGCGCGATCCGCGACAACATGGTGGTCCTGCTCACGCCGGTGTTGGAGGTCGACGGCCGGAACCGCCAGGTCGACCTGTGGCGCTACCGGAAAGCGAATCCGAACGTGCCGACTCCGCCGCTCATCTACTGGGGGCATCACGTCGCACACGACAACAACCGCGACCAGATGGGTCTCGCGCTGGCGCTCAGCCACAACGTGATGAAGGTCTTCTTCGACTTTCACCCGCAGGTCGTCCACGACCTCCACGAGTCGGTCCCCTTCCTCTACATCTCCACCGGCACCGGTCCTTACAACCCGGTGCTCGATCCGCTCGTCGTCGACGAGTGGCACCGGATGGCCTACAACGAGGTCGATGAGCTGACCAAGCGCGGCCTTCCGGGCGTCTGGACGCACGGCTTCTACGACGGCTGGGCGCCGAACTACATGTTCTGGGCCGGCCTGGGACACAACGCGATCGGGCGTTTCTACGAGACGTTCGGCAACCGCTGGCCGGTCACCGAGAAGCGGGTGGTGCGCGGCGCCAGCGACCGGGCGTGGTTCAGACCGAATCCCGCGCTCCCGGAGGTCAGCTGGTCGCTCCGCAACAACGTGAACTACCAGCAGTCGGCGCTGCTCTTCGCCCTCTCCGACATGGCGGCGAACCGTGAGCGCTTCCTCGAACGCTTCTACACGCTCGGGAAGCGGTCGATCGCGAAGGCGTCGAACGAGGGACCGGCGGCCTGGGTGTTCCCCGGAGACCAGAAGCGTCAGGGGCAGCTGCGCGACCTGATGACGCTCCTCCGCAGGCACGGTGTCGAGGTGCACGTCGCGGACGAGGCCTTCTCGATGACCACCAACTGGCCGCCGCCGCGCGCGCAGGAGACGAAGGGCGAAGAGAAGAAGCCGGCCGAGGCGAAGAAGCCCGAGGTCGTGTCGTTCCCGCGCGGCTCGCTCGTCGTCCGGATGGACCAGCCTTACTCGCGGCTGGCCGACACGCTGCTCGACGTCCAGTACGTGCGCAGCGACGACCGGGTCTACGACGACACCGGCTGGACGCTTGGCCATCTCAAGAACCTGACCTTTCATCGCGTCGTGAATCCGGCTGTTCTCGCGGTGAAGATGCGGGCCTGGGAGCCGGTGGCGGGCGACGTCGCGAGCGGGATCGTGGCGATCGAGAACACGGCCGATACCGATCTCGTGCGTCTCCGTTTCGGGGCGCCACAGGCGCGCCTCTCGGTCGCCGACGAGTCGTTCACGGCCGGAGGCAGGACGTACGCGCGCGGCACCGTCGTCGCGAATGCAGCCGACATCAAAGCCGCGGCGGCGAACCTGAACCTGCGCAGCACGGCGATCCCTGCGATGCCGTCGATCCGGACGCATGAGCTCCGCGTGCCGCGCATCGCGCTCATGCACACGTGGATCCGCACCCAGGACGAAGGGTGGTGGCGGATCGCGCTCGAGTCGCTCGGCGTGCCGTACGACTACATCTCCACGCAGGACGTCTCGAAGATCGGCGACCTGAGGCAGCGGTACGACGTGATCCTCTTTCCGCCGTCCGGGTCGTCTCCGCAGGACATCGTCAACGGTCTGCCTCCCGGACCCGCGCTGCCGTGGAAGAAGACCGAGCTCACGCCGAACCTCGGTGTCGATGAGACCGACGACATGCGCCCGGGCCTCGGGCACGTCGGAGTCGAGCGCCTCGTGCGGTTCGTCGAGGATGGCGGTCTGCTCGTGACTGCGCGCGACACGTCGGTCTTCGCGATCGAGCTCGGGCTCGCGCGCTGGGTCCGCGTCGCCGAGACCTCGAAGCTCAAGGCGAACGGATCGATCCTCACGGCGGCGGTGACCGACAAGGACCACCCGATCGCGTGGGGCTACGACGCAACGCTGCCGGTCTACTTCTCCGGCTCGCCGGTCTTCCGCGTCGGCATCCGCGAGGATCGGCCGCTCGAAGCCCGCCCGTCGGGACGCGGCGGCAAGGACGATCCGGACGTGCCGCAGGGCCGGGCCTGGGTCCCCCCGCCGGACCGTGCGAAGCCGGCACCGGGCGAGGAAGGGTTCCAGACGCCCGAGGATGCGGCGTGGAACTACGAGGTCTACATGCCGCGCCCGGAGGACAGGCCGCGCGTGATCGTCTCGTTCGGCAAGGAGAACCTCCTGCTGTCGGGGATGCTCGAGGGGCAGGACGAGATAGCGGGCAAGCCGGTCGTCGTCGTCTCGCCGCGGGGAAAGGGACACATCCTCCTCTTCGCGAACAATCCGATGTGGCGCCACAACACGCAGGGCTCGTATGCACTGGTGATGAATGCAGTGATGAACTGGGATTCGCTGGGAAGGTAAGGGAAAGCCGCGCGGCGCCGGTCTTCATGCCCGGTGCCGTGCGGCCGTCCATCCGACCCTGTGTCTGGCACACCGTGTCGAGTGATATCCGTTCCGGCGTCCGGGGCAGGGCGCTGCTAGGTTCTCAGCATGCCAGTCGAAGAAGCGGTGGTTCTGCAGGAGCTGCGCGAGCCGTTCGATGACCTTCTGTCACTGGTCGAGAGGCGGCCATCACTCCGCGTTCTCGATGTTGCGCCGGGTGGGGGCGAGCTGTCCCGCGACCTGGAGGAAGCGCTGGTGCCTGCGAGGACCGTCAGCATCGACGGGGCGCAGGCGATTGCGTCGGCCTCGGGCGGCGAGCACTTCGACCTCGTCTTTTCGAGTGCGACGTTGCATCTGACCGCCGGACACCGGGCCGTGTTGCGCACGCTCGCCGGCTGCCTGAACCCGGGCGGACAGCTGGCGATCCAGATGCCGGCGAGCGGCGGACACCCGGCGAACACGATCGCGGCGGCGGTGGCTCGTCAGTTCGGACTCGATCCGCGCCCGGTCAACATCCTCTCGCTCGACGATTACGCGGAGACCCTCTACCGCTTCGGCTTCAAGAGGCAGATCGTGCGAATGCAGGTCTACGGACGGCTGCTGCCGTCGACCGCCGACGTCTTCGACTGCGTGCGTCAGACGATCCTCGCTGCGTACGAGCCGAGCCTGCCGGCGCCGACATTCGAACGTTTCCTCCTCGCGTATCGCGACGAGCTCCGCGACGGGATCCGTCACGCGACGCCCTACTTCTACGCGGACAAGCGACTGCAGATCTGGGCTTCGATGTAGCGCGCCGGGCGTTTGTGCGGAGTGCCACCGACGACCATCGCGTGCCCTCCGCCGATGCAGGGCAAACGCCGCATTGGCAGTGCGCACGAATTGGGCGTACCATTTCCACGCGCCGTTGGGTCCGGCGCCCACAATTTGTGTTCAGCAACATCAGCGACCTCCGTCGTAACGAGCGGTTCGCCGTTCGCGAAGCCCTGACAGGCAGCTTTGCTGGTGCCGACGTGTCAGTGCTCAACCTGTGCGAGCAGGGTGCGATGATCGCGCACATGCAGCCAATGCGGATCGGCACGAGGGCACGGCTCCTCATCCGCCGCGGGGCGGTCGCGGGCTCGGCCCATGCGCGGATCGTCTGGAGTCATCTGGTCAACCAGGGATCTTCGGGCGCGCATGTCTATCAGTCGGGGCTCATCGTCGAGGTGGACGCGACGTTCCTCGATGCGCTGGGCAGTCTGGTGCAGGAGCGGATCGTCGCCCCCGACGCCGACACGCTCGAGCGCAAGCGGAAGAAGCTCGAGCGGCGTGAGCGGCAGAAAACCGATCCGGGCAACGTGAAGATCGTGGTTCCAGAGCCGGCGACGCCTCCACCCGATCAGACACTCCTCATCCGGCATGCGCTGACGACGCTCCACGAGGATCTGGAGAAGATGGCCGGTCTCTACCTGCGCGCCCGCAGCGCAGCAGCCGACTTCATCATCGAAGGGGAGCCCGAGGACGTCATCGCGGTCTGGGAGTACCTCGGCCGCGAGGTCGAGATCGGCGTGATCGACCGCGCGCTGCGGCGCAGGTAGTCAGCGATCGATGCCGGTCGTGTCGTCCGGCAGACGGCTGATCAATGCGCTCCCACGAAGTTCGGCTCGGGATGAATCTCCACGCCGAACCGTTCCCGTACCCGCTCCTGGATCAGCGTGACGAGCTCGCGCACCTCGCGCGCGGTCCCTCCACCGCGGTTGATGAGGGCGAGCGTGTGCTTCGACGAGAGGCCGACGTTGCCGAGCACGAACCCTTTGTGAAAGCCGGCGTGCTCGATGAGCCAGGCGGCGGAGAGCTTGACCGAGCCGTCAGCCGTGGGGAAATGCGGAGCCTCTGCGGCTCGCGAGGCGAACGCGTCGTACTCCGACGGAGAGAGGATCGGGTTCATGAAGAAGGAGCCGTCGCTGCGGGAGTCGGGGTCGGCGGGGTCGACGACCATCCCCTTCCGCCGACGGATCGCGAGGACGCTCTCTCTCACGCCGGCGAGATCCGACGGTGTGACGCCGCGCTCCTCGAGTTGGCGCTGCAACTCGGGATAACGGATCGTTGCGGGAGCTCCGCGCCGCAGCCTGAACGTGACCGCGAGGACGATGTAGCGGTCTCGCGCTTCGGTCTTGAAGATGCTCGAGCGATACGCGAACCGGCAGTCGCCGCTGGTGAGTGAGGTCACCAGCCCCGACGCGCGATCGAGCACTTCGACGCCTTCGATCGTCTCGCTGACCTCCTGGCCGTAGGCCCCCACGTTCTGGATCGGGGTTGCGCCGGCGGATCCCGGGATGCCCGATAAGCACTCGATCCCGGCGAGACCGTTCTCGACGGCGTAGGCGACGAAATCGTCCCACCGCTCGCCCGCTCCGACGCGAACGGTTGCGATGTCGCCGAGGCTCTCCTCGGTGATCCCGCGCAGCCCGATCTGCAGGACCAGGCCGGCGAAGCCATCGTCGGCGATGAGCAGGTTGCTGCCTCCGCCGAGAACGAAGAGCGGAAGGTCCTCGCTCTTGGCGAAGACGAGTGCGGCGCGGACCTCGTCGACGCTTCTCGCTTCGACGAAGTAGCGCGCGGGACCACCGATGCCGATCGTCGTCAGCGGCGCGAGCGGGACGTTTTCTCTGAGGTTCTCGAGCATTGCTTCACCGGGACCTCGCAACAGCGGCGCCAGAAACGCGTAGTGCCATAGCCCCTTGTCGGACTATGGCACTACGCCACTACGGCACGTCAATGGTGCGCTACGTCAGACGCCGGGCATCGCTTTCTTCAGAGGACGGAGCAGCAGGAAGAGGACGACCGCCATCGCGAAGGCCATGAGCGAGAGCGTGATGAAGAACTTCGCGTGGCTCCAGATGTCCCAGAACGCGCCGATTGCGGTCAGCTTGTTGCCGATCGCCGTGGCGAGGAACCAGCCGCCCATCATGAGGCCGCGCATCCGCATCGGGGCGACCTTCGAGACGAGGGCGAGACCCATCGGGCTGAGCATCAACTCGCCCAGCGAGATGACGAAGTAGGCCATGATCAGCCAGACCGGCGAGGCCCTCTTGAGCTTGCCCACCGGGATCGCGGTGCCGTCGCCCGGGCTCTCGATGCTTGCCACGTCGCCGGGCTGCAGGTCGACGCCGGCAGGGGTGGCGAGGTACGCCTTGACCATCGGCGCCTGTTCGCCTTCCTTGAGGTTCTTCAGCGTGCGCGGTCGGACGTCCTGGACCTCGATCGCCTGCTGGACGAAGCCCAGCTTCTCGGCGAGGCCCGGAGCCACGAGCACGTAGACCTGTCCGGCCTGCGGACCCTGCGCGACGACCGGACCTGCCGGCTTGTTGTACCCGCCGCTGATCGCGGCGAAATAGAGGATGAGGAACGACAGGCCGGTCAGCGTCATGCCGAACGCCATCTTCATCGGCGTCGACGGCTCGAGGCCGCGCTTGTCCATCCATCCCCAGAACCACGCGAGCGGCAGCGAGAGGGTGATGATCCAGAACGGGTTGATGGCGTTCGCGAGGATGCCGGTGACGTTCCAGTCGGTGTTGTCGTCGGCCCAGAAGGTCAGGGTGCTGCCGTTCTGGTGGAAGATCATCCAGAAGACGATGACGATCAGGAAGATGACGATCAGCGCCAGGATGCGCTTCCACTCGGCGACGTCTTCCATCGCGTTGTGCGTCGCGGCCCTCGGCGGAAGGTCCTCGGTGACCGCAACCGCGTCGGCATCGGCACGCTCGGTCTTCGTCGGTGCCACGTGAGTCCGCGGACGGTCCGCTTCGCGGGTCGCCGAGCGCCAGCCCCAGAAGATCGCCAGGCAGAGGATCATGCCGAAGCCGGCGATCGAGAACGCCGGGTTGAAGCCCCAGCGGGTCTGCACGAACTCGGCGGACAGCGGCGCGAGGAAAGCGCCGATGTTGATGCCCATATAGAAGATCAGGTACGCGCGATCCTTGAGGTGGCTCCCCTCGCGATAGAGGTTGCCGACCATCGACGAGACGTTCGGCTTGAAGAAGCCGTTCCCGAGGACGAGAAGGACCAGGGCCGCATAGAACATCGGGACGTTCTTCGGCACCGCGAGCAGGAAGTAGCCCGCCATGAAGAAGAGGCCGCCGATCGTGATCGCGTTGCGGTAACCGAGGTAACGGTCAGCGAGCCAGCCGCCGATCAGCGGAGTCGCGTAGACGAACGCCTGGTACCACGAGTAGACGCCGGTCGCCTCCGCTGTGGTCCACCCGAAACCCTGGGCGGTGTCGCGCATGTACAGCGTGAGCATCGCGAGCATCGTGTAGAAGCCGAAGCGCTCCCACATCTCGGTCGCGAAGAGGACGTAGAGGCCCTTGGGGTGCTTCTCCACGTGGCCTGTGGTTGTCGCCGGTGACGTCATTCGGTCGTTCCTTTCGAAAGCCCCCGCCTGAGCGCGAGAGCGGCCCTGTGTAGCACGAAACGGGGGTGCGGGGCGAGTCGGACGGTGGTCGCTCCCCGGGCGACGTCGCTCACCACCGAGACACAGAGATGCACAGAGAAAGACCGCGTGTCTGGAACCCTCTGTGCTCCTCTGTGTCTCTGTGGTGAACCGCTCCCGCTAGAACTGTCGGAACGTGAGGTCCGAGTGGATGACGTCGGGGACGCACATCCGGCTCATGCCGGAGTTGCAGAACGCCCAGTCGTGGCTGACGCCGGTGACCATGAGCGAGTCGTCCGGGCAGAGCTCGGATAGCGCGAGGCCGAGCGTCCGGACGTCGGTGCCGTCTTCCGACTGGATGACGAAGGTCGAGTCGAATGGCAGGTCGACGATGACGCCGAGGCGCGCGAGCGCGTCGTGAAGCTCGGTGTAGTCGGCGCCGGGAGTGAGGCTGTGGCGCACGAGGAGAAAGTCGCGCGGCGCGGTGAACTGCGTGCAGGCGACGAGCAGACGCGCGTCGGCGCCGAGCCGGGTGCGGAGGTAGCGGACGAGCGGCGCTGCGTGGCGGCCTTCGGGGAGCCAGATCTCCCAGCTCTGATCGAAGTTCGGCTCGGCTCCGAGCCTGCGCATCGCGTGAGAGATCTCGACCGTCAGGTCGCCCTCGTAGCAGATCTGAAAGAGCCTGATTTCACCCATCCCATCCTCCCATCAAGCTGTCAGAGTTCTCATCTGGCTGGCTGAAAGGCCATGGTAGCCGGTGGCGGCCCTTGCGGCAACCCGCGGTCGCATCGCCCGTGCTCGCGGCGAAGCCGCGGTAGTCCGAGCAGA
>JBAQWH010000385.1:0-5810 GCA_049298815.1 Thermoanaerobaculia bacterium
GGATGTCCGACGTAGGTCACCGGGACGCCGTTACTACGGTAGAACTCCTCTTCGAACGGGAAGATCACGATCATCCGGTCGACGTTCTTCGCGATCTGACGGACGCGTCCCTGGCGCCACGCCCAGAGCTGCGGCGAGATGTAGTAGATGACGCGCAGCCCCATCGCGCGGCACTTCTTCGCGACGCGGAGGTTGAAGTCCGGGTAGTCGACGAGGAGCACGGCGTCGGGACGCTCGACGGCAATCGCTTCGATCAGTTCCGAGAAGACCCGCCGGAACATCGGGAGATGCCGGATCACGTTGAAGAGGCCGACGATCCCCATCTCGCTCGCGTGATGAAGGACGCGCATCCCCTCCCGCGCCAGCAGATCGCCTCCGATGCCGAACATCTCGAGCGAAGGATCGAGCCGCTTGAGCGCACGAACGACCTCGGAGGCGTGGAGATCGCCCGAGGCCTCACCGGCGACGATGGCGAGCTTCAACGGAGAAACCCTCGGCGCGCGGACTTCGGTACGCCAGCCACTCCTCCGACCGGCGGAAGGACTGCCGTCCACTCGGCCGGGTTGCGGTCGGGACCACTCACCGCAGGGGCCACGGGAACATCAGCCATCCGAGTGCAAGCCCGCCGAAGAAGAGCGAGAGGAAGACGAAGAAGAAATAGCGAATTCTCTCCTTCTTTCCTTCTTTCCATAGAAGCGTAAAAAACGCAGCCGTGCCGAGGGCGTAGAGGAACATCAGCACCGCGTGGTTCCGCAGCAGGCTCAATGTTTCCTCCCGGTCGAGATGTCGAAGCAGTCGAGCACGAGGAGCAGGTTCATGAGCCCGGCGGTCAGGGTGAACGTGGTGCCGTACTCGAAGGTCAGCGAGGTCACGTTTCCCAGCGATCCGGCGGCGCGCGCGATGAAGTAGAGGATTCCCGAGCCCATCGAGCCGAGCGAGGCGAGGATCCGGAGCAGCGAGCCGCGGCTTTCGGCGAACGTGTAGATGCCGCCGTCGATCAGCAGGCCGATGGCGAACATGAAGACGACGATCAGGAAGAATGCGACGGCCCGAGCCCTGCGGCCGAGGAAGAAGTGTCCGGCGCCCGGCACGAGGAGGGCGAGGACCATGGATGCTGCTGCGCGGCTAGTCATGGGCGGTTGCGCCTCGAAGGTCCCGGAAGCGGCTCTGGAGCTTTTGGAAGGTGACGCCGAGGTCTTCGGGGACGAGGCGCGTCTGCGCCGTGACCGTCATGAAGTTCGAGTCGCCGTTCCAGCGGGGGACGATGTGCATGTGGTAGTGGTCGACGACGCCTGCGCCGGCGACCAGGCCGAAGTTCATGCCGACGTTGAATCCGTCCGGCCGGTAGACGTCGGAGAGGATCCGCTGTGCGTCGGCGGTCAGCCGCATCAGCTGGCGCAGCTCTTCGTCGCTACTGTTGAAGAGGCGCGCTTCGTGTGCGACCGGAGCGACCATCAGGTGGCCGTTCGTGTAGGGATAGCGGTTGAGCATCACGACTGCGAGGTCGCTGACGTACAGCGTGAGCGTCGACTCGCGGTCGGACGACGAGACCGCGGTGCAGAAGATGCAGCCGGACGGGCTCTCGCTCTTGGGCGAGGTCAAGTAGGAGTACCTCCAGGGGGTGAACAGAGTTTCCATGTCGCGGAAGGAAGGCAGCGGCGGTGCGCTGCCCGCGGGCCGGCGCTAATCGGTCGCGGGACCGTTGCTGCCTTCGGCCGCCTCCATCTCCGCAAGTGTCTGATTGATCAGCTCTTTGAGCTCTTTCCCAGGCTTGAAGTACGGGATCTTCTTGGACGGGACTTCGACCTTCTCGCCGGTCTTGGGATTGCGGCCCGTACGCGACTTGCGGCTGCGGAGCCGGAAGCTGCCGAACCCGCGGAGCTCGATCTTCTCGCCGGCCCGGAGTGAATCGACGATCGAGTCGAAGACGATGTTGACGATCATCTCGGCCTGCTTCTTGGTCAGCTGAACCACGCGCGCGACCTCGTCTACGAGCTCGGCCTTCGTCATGACTCCCGGCGTGGGTGTCGCATCGGCGTGCGGGTCGGTCTGCTGGTCCAAAGTCGTCTCCTCGATGCCAGACATCGCTCTTACCACCTGTAGAGAAACCGCGGCAGCTTTCTGCTGAGAATGCGCTCGACCGACGACTCGGACTCCCCATTCGTCAACAGGTCGATCAACGTCGCCTGTCGAGGCCTGGGCCAGATCCTGGTCGGCTCGCCACGGATTCCCGCCAGCGATCCTGCAACGCGGACCGCGTCGTCCATCGTCCCGAGCCGGTCGACGAGCTTGAGGCGCAACGCCTCCTCCCCCGTGAAGACCCGCCCGTCGGCAAGCCGCATCACCTCAGCCTCGGAGATCTTTCCCTTGCGGCCTTCCGCGATCGCATGCACGAACTGGCGGTGCATCTGCGACACGATCGCCTGGAAGTACTGCCTTTCCGCCTCCGTCAGCTCCTTGAAGGGAGAGCCGGCCGCCTTGAGCGGCCCGCTGGTGATCGTCTCGGGTTTCATCTTCGCCCACTGCACGAGGTCCTTCATCTCGAACCACTGCAGAATCACGCCGATCGATCCGGTGATCGAACCCGGATTCGCGACGATCTGATCGCAGGCAGCCGCGACGTAGTAGCCGCCGGACGCGGCGACGCTGTCGAGCGACGCGACGATCGGCTTACCGCTCTTCGCGCGGGCGTGACGGATCGCGGCGTAGATCTCCTGCGAAGGGGCGATCGCTCCGCCGGGGCTGTTGATGCGCACGACGATCGCCCGGACCGTCGGGTTCTTCTCGTACTTCTGAAGAGTCTCGATGAAATCGCGCGATTCGATGATCTCCCCTTCGAGGGGAACCACCGCCACCTTTGCCGTGCTGAGACTGAACTCTCCCGACGGGCGGCTTCCCATCATCGCGGCAGCGACGAACAGAAAGAACGCTCCGATGAGGATCACGAGACACCCGCCGAGCATGCCGAAGAAGAACAGCCCCCGTCTCTTTTTCGGAGCCGCGGGAGGAGGCGGCGGCGGCGCTGCCGCCGGCGCATACGAGCCCTGCGCCGGCTGCGCGCTCACTTCAGGCGTCGCCGGGCGTTCGGGTTCGGGCTGAAGGTCGAGCTCGGACATCGCTGGCCTCAGCTCTCGGGCTTCGGTTCGGGCGTGTCGTCGGGGGATGCTCCTTCCGGATGCGATTCCTCCGCGTGCACGTCCTCGTGAGACCCATCTTCGTGAGGCGTGTCCTCGTGAGCCGCATCTTCGTGAGGCATGTCCTCGTGCGACCCCTCTTCATGATGCGTGAGCTGCGCGATCTCGTCCTCGGTCAGAGGCTCGGTATCGCGGGTCGTGAGTCCGATCTTTCGCTCGGCCGCATCGATCTTGATGATGCGAGCGCGCATGAAGTCGCCCTGCGCGTACGACTTGTCGAGCTTGACGCGCGGATCGCGCTGAACTTCCGAGATGTGCGCGAGCGCCTCGACCCCGTCCGCGAGCCGGATGAAGAGACCGAAGTCGGTGATCTTCGAGATCGAGCCGATCACCTCGTCGCCGATCTGGTGGGTCGTCGCGAAACCGTCCCATTCGTTCGGGAGGAACTCGCGGACCGACAGCGACAGCCTCTGGTTCTCGCCGTCGACGTTGATGACGCGTGCCTTGACCGTGTCGCCCTTCTTGAGCACCTCACTCGGATGCTTGAGGCGGCGATTCCACGACATGTCCGAGATGTGGATCAGCCCGTCGATCCCCTCTTCGACCTCGACGAACGCGCCGAAGTCGGTGAGGTTCCGGACCTTCCCTTCGATCACGGCACCGACCGGGTAACGCTGGTCGATCGTGTCCCATGGGTTCTGCTCGAGGGCCTTGAGGGAGAGCGAGATCCGGCGGTTCGCGACGTTGACGTCCGACACGACCGCTTCGACTTCGCTGCCGATCGCCAGGAGCTTGCCCGGATGGCGGACCTTGCGGGTCCACGACATCTCGCTGACGTGAATCAGGCCTTCGACGCCCTCTTCCAGCTCGATGAACGCGCCGTAGTCGGTGAGCGAGACGACCTTCCCCTTGACCTTGATGCCGATCGGATAGCGGACCGCGACGTCGAGCCACGGGTCGGGGAACTTCTGCTTGTAGCCGAGGGAGACGCGCTCGGAGCCGGCGTCGAACTTCAGCACCAGCACCTCGATCTCGTCGGCGACGTTGAAGTACTCCGACGGATGGTTGACGCGCCCCCAGGAGATGTCTGTGATGTGAAGGAGACCGTCGACGCCGCCGAGGTCGACGAAGACGCCGTAGTCGGTGATGTTCTTGACGATGCCGTGCGTCAGCTCGCCTTCCTTGAGGCGGCCGAAGGTCTCGGTCTTCTGCGCGGCCTGCTCGACCTCGACGATCGCGCGGCGTGAAAGGACCACGTTGCTGCGCTTCTTGTCGAAGGAGACGATCTTGAACTTCAGCTCCTGACCGCGCATCGCATCGAGGTTCTTGACCGGCTTGGTGTCGATGAGGGAGCCGGGAAGGAAGGCTTTGATGCCGCCGACGTCGACCTGCAGGCCGCCCTTGACGCGGTCGCGGACGCGGCCGGTGATCGCCTCGTCGGCCTTGAACGCTTCCTCGATGTCGTCCCACACGCGCATGCGCGCGGCTTTCTCGCGGGAGAGGACGACGTAACCGGAAATGTCTTCGAGACGCTCGACGAACACTTCGATCTCGTCGCCGCGCTTGACCGTGACCTCGCCGTTGAAGTTCGTAACCTCGCTGACGGGCAGGATGCCTTCCGACTTGAATCCGATGTCGACGACGACGTCGGACGGCGTCACTTTGACGACGCGGCCGCGGATGATCTCCCCTTCTGCTCCGGCAGGCCGCTCGTACAACTTGAGCAGGTCGTCCATCGAGAGATTCTCGAGTCCGTTGCTGGAGTCCGCCTGACGCGGCTGCTTGGGCTGTTTCGGATCGTCATTGGACGCCATTGAAAGGGAAACCTCCATCGATTCACGGGGATTTATCGCCCGCTGAATCCTTCGACGGCGCCGCGGCGGGCCGTGCTGCGGAAAATCAACGTAAATTGTTGATACGCGTCGAAATCGGGAGTGTAGCGAGCGCGGGAAAACGAGTCAAGGAAGGAAAGATTCCGCTCGCCGTCTCATTCGATGCCCGCCCGCCGCCGCACCGTCGCCACGATCCTCGCAACGACCTCGGCGATGGCCATGTCGGACGTGTCGATGACGGTGTAGCTGTCGTCGAACGTCAGCGGCGAATCGGCGCGGGTCGAGTCCTGCTCGTCACGCTTTGCCGACTCGGCGAGCACCTCCTGGAAATCGACGCGCTCGCCTTTCGCGACCAGTTCGTCGAACCGCCGCTTGGCCCGCACCTCAGGCCTGGCGCTGAGGAAGAACTTGTGCGGTGTCTCCGGGAACACCTTCGTCCCGATGTCACGGCCCTCGAGGACACCGCCCGACCGGCGACCGAGGTCCTGCTGCAGCCGCACGAGCAGACGTCGGACTCCCGGGACCGCGGACGCCCGGCTGGCGGCCATGCTGACTTCGGGCGTGCGGATGAGCGAGGTCACGTCCTCGTGCGCGAGCATGACGCGGCTGCGCTCGCCGGGAACGAACTCGATGTCGGTCGTCGACGCGAGGGCCTCGAGTGCGCCGGCATCGGCGAAGTCGATCCCCTGCCGCATCGCTGCGAGACCGATCGCGCGGTACATCGCCCCGGTGTCGATGTGAGGAATCTCGAGCTCGCGCGCAACCAGCCGGCTCGTGGTCGTCTTGCCGACACCCGACGGCCCGTCGATCGCGACGATGAGAGGGTGGGCCACCGGGTGAGCCT
>JBAQWH010000386.1:0-2138 GCA_049298815.1 Thermoanaerobaculia bacterium
CTCGACAACCCCTCCCTCGCCCAGAGCGACCCCTACGGCGATGGCTGGCTCCTCAAGGTCAACTCCCCCGACGCGAAGACCAACTTCCGCAACCTGCTCAGCGGCAACGTCGCTCGCAAGTGGCTCGACGACGCCGCCGCAAAACTCCGCGCCTACATGGCCCCCACCCCGGCCCTGGCCACCGTCATGGCTCAGGACGGCGGCCTGGCCGTCACCAACGTCATCGACCAGCTCCCCGACGCCGACTGGGACAAGCTCCAGAAAGACTTCTTCCTCGCCTGATCCCACCTCTCTCCCAGAAACGCAAAAGGGACGAGCTCCGGCTCGTCCCTTTGTTCGTTCTGGCTTGCTGTGGAATGACGTAAGGCGCGGTTCGGCCCGCGCAACGTGCCCAGAGGCTCTACTCCTCCACTCGGGCGAACTCCGCCCACGGTCCGCGCGTCTTCCGCATCAGGATCTCCGAATGCCCGCGCACGAGGAAGTCCGTCAACTCCCCCACCGCAAGGAACCCGAGCCTCTCGTAGAGTCTCCGCGCGCCGGGATTGAACGATGACACGCAGAGGAAGACGTTGGGGCTTTCGCGATGAATCCGCTCTTCGGCGAACGAGATCAGATGACGTCCGACCCCTTCGCTGCGATGCTCCGCATGCACGGCGACGATCTGGATGTAGCCCCGCAGGACACCGCGCATGTCGACGATGATGAAGCCGGCGACCTGGCCGTCAGAGCGCGCGAGGTACACCTCTTTGCCCTGATCGGCGACCATCTGCAGGCAGTCGTCGAAGGTCCGGCCGAGCGTCCGCCAGGGGTCGCTGCCGGCCATGATCGCCGCGCACGCCGCCGCATCGCCGGCAGCGTGCATTCTCTCGATGAGCACGGGTCCGTTCCCCGGAGAACCTACCAGGCGATCGACCATCGGCAGGTCGCATCGCCTCGCGTACGACAGGAGACGTGCTTCACGGTGGCGGTCTTTTCGGCCTTCTCCGCGAACCATGCGAACCAGCCGGTCACGCGCGAGCAGAAGGTTGCGGAAATGAGCGGGAACTCCTTGAGCTCGACGACCGCGCTCTTCGCTTCACACGTGCTCGACATCTTGCCGTGCGAGTAGAGCTGCGTCCAGACCGGCTCGAGCTTCCGGAGAAGGCTGGGGATCGAGATCATGGTGAGCGCGAGTCTCAGCACGCCTTTCGCCGCAGCCTCCGCACCGAGTCTGCCGATCCGGTAGGCGACGTCGGCCGACTGCTCGTGCATCTCCTCGGCAGTCAGCTCGACCAGCTTGATCGTGAAACGCAGAGGGACGCGGTCGAAGGCGAGGAGCTTCTGCCCGCGCACCCGATTCGTCTCCTCCGGGAACTCGACCGCCGTCTTGATGAAGACCTTCTCCTTCACCTCCGGCTTGAGGTTCGCGGTCATGAAATCCAGGACTGCCTGGAGAGGGGTGGCTTTCACCATGATTTCCTGATCCGACATACCCACATCCTCCGTTCTCAACGATCCGGCATTACAACGGGTCGAGAGTAGTCCCCCCGGCCGGCGATTGCGCGGCCCGGGCCGTCGGATCACCCCGACCATCGCGATCATCCGCCGGATCGGACCGTCCGTCCACGAATCCTCCGATAGAACTCGCGCGCCTCCTCGCTGCAACGCACCTCGCCCACCCGCACGGGACGGCGGAGCGACAACCCTTCGAGCGTCTGGCATCGGCTGAGGGCGACGTAGACCTGCCCCTCCGCGAACGCGCCGCGGTCGAGGTCGACCACCACGCGGGCAAGCGTCAGCCCCTGTGCCTTGTGGATCGTGACGGCCCACGCCGGGATCAGCGGCAGCTGCTTGAAAGTGCCGACGACCTCTTCCACCACCTGCTTCTTCTCGTCGAGCGCATAGCGGACGTCCTGCCACTCGATCGCCTCCACGGTGAGGAGCGATCCGTCGTCGAGCCGGACGTCGGCCTCGCCGGGACGGAGCGCCGCGACGGCGCCGAGCGTCCCGTTCACCCATCGTTTCTCGGGATAGTCGTTTCGGACGAACATCACCTGCGCGCCGACCTTGAGGGCGAGCGACTTCGGCGCGGGCAGACGGTCCTCCGCTGCCGAGGCGAACGTCCCGTCCAGCTGCGCCACGTACCTCCGCGCGTTGCC
>JBAQWH010000387.1:0-7754 GCA_049298815.1 Thermoanaerobaculia bacterium
GTCTCCGCGTGCTTCGCGCGTGTCTGCAGGGCCCGCGCGGTCACGAACAGCTTGATCCGCCCGTCCGGCCACTTGCGGACCAACGCTCCCGCGTCCGCGCCGTCGAGCTCACCGAGCAGCGCCTGCCTGCGGCCGTAATCGACCGGGCGCCGGTTGTCCGGATCGACGAGGCTGAAATCCCACAGCTCCTGCCCCTGATAGAAGTCGGGCACGCCCGGCGACGCGATCTTCAGCACGACCTGCGCGAGGGAGTTGAGATAGCCGTGAAAGGCGACTTTCTTCTGCAGCCGGAGCAGGCTGCGCCGGAAGCTCTCGTCGCGGAGGATCGCAGCGGTGAAGTCCTTGAGCCCCTGCTCGTACTCGCCGTTCGGCGAGAGCCAGCTCGAGTTCGTCTTCGCTTCGCGCGCGGCCTTCTCGAGGAAGGCGCCCATCCGCTCGATCACCCCATCCGTTTCGCTGCTGTCCAGCGGCCAGACGCCGAGGAGCGTCTGGTAGATCATCAGCTCCTCGTTCCTGTCGGGTGCATTCGCTTTGCGGCTGCCTGCGTTCGCCTTCGACCAGCGTCGGACGTGGCGCGTCCACTCGTCAGGGATCTCGGAGAGGACGCTGATGCGGGCGCGCACGTCTTCGCTCCGCTTCGTGTCGTGCGTCGACGTGGTGTTCATCGTGTTCGGCCAGTCGCGCAGGATCCGCTCGTTGCGTTCATGCAGGGCGGCGACCGGGTCGAAGCCCTTGGGAAACAGCGGCTCCGCACCGACCTCGTTCATCGAGATCAGCCGGTTGTAGTTGTAGAACGACGTGTCCTCGACCCCTTTCGCCATCACGCGGCCGGTGAACTGCTGCCAGCGCATCACGAAGGCGAGCCAGCGGCTGCGCTCCCCTTCGATGTAGGGCGGGACGTCGAGCAGCAGCACGAGCTCGAGGAAGCGGAACAGCCTCTCGTCGACCGTCCCGCCCGAGCGCCTTCGCGCCTCGGCGAGCGCGTGCTGGATCGCCTCGCGATCGGCGTCGGACACCGACCCCTCGCGAACGTACGTCCGGTAGATGTGCATGCATGCCGTGACCTCGACGAGAGCAGCAAGCAGGTCGCTCGGCGCGAAGTCCCGCGCGTTGCGGTCCGCGGTCGCCAGCCGGGAGAGGTGCAGCCCGAGCGCGCGCATCTCGCCGGAGAACAGCTCTCCGATCACCTGCTTCTTGCGCGAGTACACGAGGTCCTCGAACTCCACGTCCGAGTTGCCGAATGATGCGTAGAACTCGGTGAGCGCGCCGAGCTTCGCCGTGTCGACGAAGACTGCGTTCACGCTGTCGAGGAAGTCGTAGCCGGTCGTCCCCGCTACGGCGAATGCCTGCGGCATCCGCTCGTCGCGCGCGAGAATCTTCTCCACGACGACGTAGAACTGCTCGCGCACCTCGCTCGCCGGGTCGCCGAGCCGCAGCTGCAGCCTGCGGAGATACGTCTCGGGATCGTGCAGGCCGTCGATGTGGTCGATCCGGACGCCGGTGATCTTCCCCTCGGCGATGAAGTCGAGGATCCGGCGGTTCCGCAGTTCGAAGACCTCGGGGTTCTCGATGCGGACACCGACGAGGTCGGTCACGTCGAAGAACCGGCGGTAGTTGATCGTCTCGGCCGCGCTGCGCCAGTACGCGAGGCGGTAGAACTGCGCATCCAGGATCGCGTCGAGCGCGTTGAACGTCTCCTGCTTCCCGCTCCGTCCGTTCAACCTCTTCAGCGCCTTTTCGAGATGGTCGCGGAAATCCGGCGACTGCTCGTGCATCCGCCACAGCGTGTCCTTCAGGAACCGGCTGTTCGCGATGACGCTCTCGTTCGACACGAGATCGCGGATCTCGGTCGCGATCCCCTCCTGAGGCAGGTCGTCGACGAACTCGCGCAGGATCATCCCGTAGGTCTGCGGCGCGAGCGGAAGGCGCTTGTCGTAGTAGCTGAGGTGGAACCCGTCGGCGTCGAAGCCGAGGACCAGCTCCTGCGATTCGAGGCACTCGCCGTACGGCTTTCCGAGGATCGGCAGGAGGACCTTCTCCTCGACCGCGTCGTGCGTGGTGACCGGCCGCCAGTCGATGTCGAAGTAGTGCAGATATCGCGACTGCGGCCCGTTCTCGAGGACGCTCATCCACCACGCGTTCTCGTGGCTCGCAGCCATGTGGTTCGGGACGATGTCGACCACGAGCCCCATGCCGAGGCGCTGGAGCTCGCCGGTCATCACGGCGAAGTCGTCGTCGGTCCCCAGCTCGGGGTTCAGCGACATCGGGTCGACGATGTCGTACCCGTGCGTGCTCCCCTTCCGTGGCCGGAGGATGGGCGACGCGTAGAGGTCGCTGATCCCCAGCTTCGACAGATACGATGCGATTTGTCGCGCATCGCCGAAGGTGAAGCCGGCATTGAACTGAATGCGATAAGTACTTACGGGAACTCGGTAACCCACGGATGAGGCGGGTGCAGATTGCTTGCCCGTGAGGAGGAGGCGAAATGAAGGCCACGGCAGAGATCCAGGTCGTACCGATCGGAGTTGGAACGTCGGTCAGAAAACAGGTCCAGCGGGCACATGAGCTCATCGCGGCGTCCGGGCTGCAGGTCCAGCTGCACGCGTTCGGTACGAACGTGGAGGGAGAGCTCGGCGACATCCTCGAGGTCGTGCGCAAGGTGCACGAAACGCTGCACGAGGACGGCGTCGTGCGGATGACGAGCGCGATCAAGATCGGCACCCGAACCGACAAAGAGCCGACGCTCGCGGGGAAGTTGTTCTAGCGCGAGATGGCCGTTTGACGCGTGTCATCCTGAACCGCCGATGCCCCGGAGGGGCTGAGGACGGTGAAGGACCCCGAGGTATATGTGCCTCGGCAGTGCAGGAGCCCGCCCCGGATGCACCGGATCCTTCGCCGCGCTTCGCTCCTTCGTCGCTCCGCCGGTTCAGGATGACACCTTGGACCGCCCGCCCGGGGGCACCCTCGCGAGTCATCCTGAACCGCCGATGCCCCGGAGGGGCTGAGGACGGTGAGGATCCCGAGGTATATGTACCGCGGCGGTGCGGGAGCCCGCCCCGGATACAGGGGGTCCTTCGCCGCGCTGCTCCTTCGCCGCTCCGCGGCTCCGAACCGTCCTACGCCCCGAACACGCCGAACGACACCGGGGGGAGCGCGATCTCCCCGCCGGAGATCGTCACGCCGCTCGTCATCAGCGGTTGCCACGACGCGCGGGCGAACGGCAGGTCGACCCGGCGCTCGGCATCGGCGAAGTTGAAGGCGAGGAGCACGTGCTCGTCGCCTCCCCACCGGCGGACGAACAGCAACCCCTGCGCGTCGCTCGCGTGCGTTTCGACGCGGTCGAGGTCGAGCTTGCGTAGGGCGGGGTGCTCGCGGCGCAGGCGGAGCAGCTCGGTGTAGAGCGCGCGCATCGACGCCTGCTCTTGCGCCGTGCCCCACTGAAGACGCGAGCGCTCGAACGTCGCCTGGTCGTCGGGATCGGGCGCCTCCCCCTGCCAGGCGAAGCCATCGAACTCCTCGCGGCGGCCGTTGCGGACCGCTTCGATCAGCGCCGGATCGCCGTGGGAGGTGAAGTACTGAAACGGGGCGGTTTCGCCGTACTCCTCGCCCATGAAGAGCATCGGCACGAACGGCGCGAGGACCGTCGCGGCTGCTGCGATCCGCGCCTTCTCGACGCCGGCAATCGCGATCAGCCGCTCACCGAGCATCCGGTTGCCGACCTGGTCGTGGTTCTGCGCGCAGACGACGAACTTCCTGCCGTCCCGCGTCTTCGGCTTCGCTCCGTACTTGCGCCCGCGGAACCGCGAGTGCTGCCCGGTGAAGAGGTAGCCGGTGGTGAGCACGCGCGCGAGGTCGCTCGGCTTGCCGAAGCCGTCGTAGTACCCGCCGGTCTCGCCGGTCAGGATCGTATGGAGCGAGTGGTGGAAGTCGTCGCTCCACTGCGAGTCGAACCCGAGTCCGAGTCCTTCCCTCGGCATGATGACGCGGGGATCGTTGAGATCGCTCTCGGCGATCGTGTGGATCTGCCGCCCGAGCTCCCTCGCGCGTCCGGCGATGGCCGCGGTCAGGTCCTGCAGAAAGGGCTCGGCGGAGTGGTCGACGATTGCGTGAACCGCGTCGACTCGCAGACCGTCGAAGTGGAACTCGTCGACGAACTGCAGGGCGCTGTGGATGAAGAACCAGCGGACGTGGTCGCTGTAGGGACCGTCGAAATTGAGCGCCAGCCCCCACGGAGTCTTGTACCGGTCGGTGAAGTACGGCGCGAACTGGCCGAGGTAGTTCCCTTCCGGCCCGAGGTGGTTGTAGACGACGTCGAGGAGGATCGCCATCCCGCGCTGATGACATGCATCGACGAGCCGCTTGAGCGCGACCGGCCCTCCGTAGGTGTCGTGCGCCGCGGCGACATAGGTCCCGTCGTAGCCCCAGTTGCGCCCACCCGGAAACTGCGCGATCGGCAGCAGCTCGAGCGCGGTGACGCCAAGCGCGCGCAGCTCGTCGAGCCGCGCGATCGCAGAGTCGAACGTCCCCTCGGCGGTGAACGCCCCCACGTGCATCTCGTAGATCACATGGTCCTCGAGCGGCAGCCCCTTCCATCCCTCGTCGTGCCACTCGAACCGGCTACCCACGACCTCCGAGGGACCGTGCACGCCTTCCGGCTGGAATCGCGACGCAGGGTCGGGCCATTCGTCGCCGCCCTCGAGAACGTAGACGTAGCGCGTCCCTTCGCTGCAGTCCTCGACCACGCCTACGTGGTAGCCGTCCTCGGTCTTCGTCAACGGCACGCGGCGTTCTGCGGGCGCGACGACGTGCAGCTCGATCCGCTCGAGCTCCGGCGCCCAGACGCGGAAGCGGCACCGGCCGTCCTCGAGGAGCTGCGCGCCGAGCGGCTGCCCGAATGGCGAGGTATCGCTGGAGTCTTCTCCAGCAGGAGGAAAAGTCTCCCGCCCCGGGACGGCTGCGGCGTCGATGTCGGCGTGCTGGTTCAAGTCTGGTTCCTTGAGGGCCAGTGGTCAGTGGTCAGTGGTCAGTGGTCAGTGGTCATTCAGTGGTCAGTGGTCAGTGGCCAGTGGCCAGTGGCTCCGGCCCTCACGCAATCTCTGAGCCGGCGCCCTCCGACAGCAGGAACACCGCGCCGAGAGGCGGAATCGTGATGCTCGCCGACCACCGCCGTCCGTGAAGCGGTACCGGCATCGCCTCGACGCCCCCGAGGTTCCCCTGCCCGCTTCCGCCGTAGATGTGCGCGTCGCTGTTGAGCACCTCGCGCCAGAACCCTGCGCGCGGAAGCCCGACCTGGTAGTTGTGCCTCGGCATCGGGGTGAAGTTGAAGATCGCCGCCACCATCTGGCTCGGGTCGGTCTTCCCCTTCCGGATCATCGCGACCACGCTGTTCTCGCTGTCATTGCAGTCGATCCATTCGAAGCCGTCGCCCGAGATGTCGAGCTCGTGCAGCGCCGGGATGTCGCGGTAGGCCTTGTTGAGGTCCTCGAGCCACCGGTTGAGCGTGGCGTGCAGGTGATGGTCGAGCAGGTGCCAGTCGAGCCCCTGCTCGTGGTTCCACTCGCGGAACTGGCCGAGATCGGCGCCCATGAAGAGGAGCTTCTTCCCGGGGTTCGCGTACATGTGCGCGAGCAGCAGCCGGACGTTCGCGAACTTCTGCCACTCGTCGCCCGGCATCTTGCCGATCAGCGAGCCCTTGCCGTGCACGACCTCGTCGTGCGAGAGCGACAGCACGAAGTTCTCGGTGAACGCGTACATCATCCGGAAGGTCAGGTCGTTGTGGTGGAACTTGCGGTGGACCGGGTCCTTCGAGAAGTAGCGGAGGGTGTCGTGCATCCAGCCCATGTCCCACTTCATGCCGAAGCCGAGGCCTCCGACGTAGACCGGGCGGGAGACCATCGGCCAGGCGGTCGACTCCTCCGCGATGACCTGGACGTCCGGGTGCACTCGGTAGACGTCCTCGTTGACCCGCCGGAGGAACGAGATCGCATCGACGTTCTCGCGCCCGCCGAACTCGTTCGGGATCCACTCGCCTGCCTTGCGTGAGTAATCGAGGTAGAGCATCGACGCAACGGCGTCCACGCGTAGTCCGTCGGCGTGGTACTCGTCGAGCCAGTAGAGCGCGCTGCTGAGGAGGAAGGAGCGGACTTCGTTGCGTCCGTAGTTGAAGATCAGCGAGCCCCAGTCGGGATGGAAGCCCTTCCGCGGGTCCTCGTGCTCGTAGAGATGCGTCCCGTCGAAGTACGCGAGGCCGTGCTCGTCGGTCGGGAAGTGGGACGGGACCCAGTCGAGGATCACGCCGATGTCGTGCTGGTGAAGAACGTCGACGAGGAACTTGAAGTCCTGCGGCGTGCCGTAGCGGCTGGTCGGCGCGAAGAACCCGGTGCACTGGTAGCCCCACGAACCATAGAACGGGTGCTCCATGACGGGGAGGAGCTCGACGTGCGTGAAGTTCATCTTCTGCACGTACTCGGCGAGCGGATACGCGATCTCGCGGTAGCTCATCGGACGCCACGTGCTTCCGTCGTCGTCCGTCGTGCGGCGCCAGGAGCCGAGATGCACCTCGTAGGCCGACATCGGGGCTTCGAGGGCGTTGTGTTTGCGCCGCTTGGCCATCCAGTCGCCGTCGTTCCAGTCGTAGTCGAGGTCCCAGACGATGGAGCCGGTCTTCGGCGACGTCTCGTGATGGATGCCGAACGGATCGGCCTTGTCGACCCGGAAGCCGTTCCACTTCGAACGGATGTGGTACTTGTAGATCGTCCCCTTGCCGACTCCGGCGATGAAGCCTTCCCAGATGCCCGACTCGCCGCGCATCTCGAGCCGGTTCGCTTCCTGATTCCAGCCGTTGAAGTCGCCGACGACGCTGACGACCGCCGCGTTCGGAGCCCAGACCGCGAAGTGCGTCCCCTTCACACCCTCCTGCTCGGTGAGGTGCGAACCCATCTTCGTCCACAGCTTGTGATGAGTCCCCTCGTTGAAGAGGTGAAGATCCCACTCGCCGACCGAGTTCTCGTCCGTGAGCTCGGCGACCACCGGCTCGATCTGGTCGACGCGATGGTCGCGGATCGAGGCCGTGTCGACGACGTCGGACACAGGCCGCGTCTTCGCGGGGAACTTCTCTGCTGGCGGGTCGACGCGCGGACGCTCCTCGGAGGGAGGCTCTTCCCGCGGCGGAGCTGGCGGTTCGGGCTGTTTCTGAGGTGGCTCTTCGGCCTGCGTGTTCGGCGACTCGCTGCGATCCGTCACGCCAGACTGCACCGTTACGAATCCTGGGGGCATCGTGGCTGACGATGCCGTGATCGGCCCGGTCGGTACGACGTCAGCCCCAACGTGCTCGAGCTCCTCGGCAGCCTTCTGAGATCTCTTGCGCGAGGGGGCGGACGGCTTCACCGCGGCGGCGACCTTCTTCACGGTCTTCTGCGTCTGACGGGCAGGCCTCTCAGGGACGGTCGCTGCCGGCGTCGGCTCGTTCGAGCTTCGCGCTACCTTCTTCGGCTTCGCCTCGGTCGGGACCGGCGGTACGTCCACGCCAGTCGTGCCCTTCGTCTTCTTCAATGCCATTTGCAAATCCTTCCGGGATGGTGATGAACCCGTCGTCGTTCGAAGCAAGTGCCGCGCCCCGGCGGCGCGCAGAAAGCGCGACGTCTCTTTCGTGGATCGGGTTCGGGTGACCGCGCAATCAAATCACGCTGAATGAGCAGCCTCCCAACTTTCGTGCGCCGAGTGGGTGGTAGGTCAGTTCCCCCAGTGTCATCCTG
>JBAQWH010000388.1:0-1503 GCA_049298815.1 Thermoanaerobaculia bacterium
CTGTGCCTCTGTGGTGAATCCACGTTCGGTTCACCACCGAGACACAGAGAACACAGAGGGTGCACAGAGGGCGAAGCGGGAGAGACCTCGCTATTCGCCATCCGGACACCAACCCTCGTGGGCTCGCGCCCCGGGCTACATTCTTTCGCCGCTCCGCGGCTTCCGCTACGCGGGCTCGTCACCCTCTTCACGATCAGACGAAAACGGCGGGCTCGCGCCCGCCGTTCGTGCTTTCGATCGAGTGTGCCCTAGGTGGCGGCCATCGCGGGTTTCGTCGCAGCCTTGTCGGCGTACACCGGCGTGAGCCAGCCGTAGCGGTCGGGGATCTCGCCGTTGATGTACTTGAAGAACTCGGTCTGGATCTTCTCGGTGATCGGGCCGCGCTTGCCGGAGCCAACCTTGATCTTGTCGACCGAGCGGATCGGGGTGACTTCGGCGGCGGTGCCGGTGAAGAAGACCTCGTCGGCGATGTAGAGCGCTTCGCGGGGGATGAGCCCCTCGATGACGTCGATGCCGAAGTCCTTCGCGATGCGCATGATGCTGTCACGCGTGATGCCCGCGAGGACCGAGCCGCCGAGCGGCGGCGTCATGATGCGGCCGTCGCGGATCACGAAGATGTTCTCGCCAGAGCCTTCGCTGACGTACCCGTTGACGTCGAGCGCGATTCCCTCGGCGTAGCCGTCGATCGCGGCCTGCTGCCGGATCAGGATCGAGTTCATGTACTGGCCGGTCGCCTTCGCAAGCGACGGCGTGGTGTTCGGCGCCATCCGGTTCCACGACGAGACGCCGACGTCGACGCCCTGCTCGAGCGCTTCCGGCCCGAGGTATTTGCCCCAGTGCCAGGCGGCGATCATCACGTCGACCGGGCAGCCGCCCGGGAAGACGCCGATCGAGCCGAAGCCGCGGTAGACCAGCGGCCGGAGGTAGCAGTCCTGGAACTCGTTGGCGCGCACGACTTCGAGGCAGGCCTCATTCACCTGGTCGAGCGTGAAGGGGACCTCCATCCGGTAGATCTTGGAACTGTCGAACAGGCGGCGGTTGTGCTCCTTGAGGCGGAACACGGCGGGTCCACGTTTGGTGTTGTAGCAGCGGATCCCTTCGAAGAGGCCGGAACCGTAGTGGATGACGTGGGTCAGAACGTGGATCTTTGCGTCCGCGAAATCGACCAGACGGCCGTTCATCCAGATTTTCTTTACTTCCTCGAATGGCATGAGTGCCTCCTAGGTTGGCGGAGAGCGACCCGCAGGGTGGGTCGCGGGTCGGAATCGGCCCGGAGTATATGCGGCGCCCGAGACCTGTCAATGATGGCAGATACGGCACGAATCGATGAAACCTGTGCGTTAAAATCGCGGCCCTTCGCGCCTCCAGACAGATGACCCTGAAGAACAGAACCGTCGTGATCACGGGTGCCTCGAGCGGCATCGGAAGGGCGACCGCCGTCGAGGTCGCGCGGAGGGGCGGACGCGTCGTCCTTGCCGCGCGGCGGGTCGAGCTGCTCGAAGC
>JBAQWH010000389.1:0-3698 GCA_049298815.1 Thermoanaerobaculia bacterium
AGCCAGCCCTTTGTGAAGCGAAAGCACTGGCTCGGCCTCGATGCGGCGGCTTCGAAGCATCGCCCGGGCCGCGATCATCGCGCAGTTCAGCGCCGGGTCGGTCGGGACCAGATGGGCATCGCGGCCGGTCACTCCGCGGATGGCGGCGGCGCCCTCGGTGAGCTCCACCGTTGCGCGATCGCCGATGCCTTCGACCGCCAGACCGAGGACGTCGAAACCGGGACCGACGTTTCCGATCGAGCCGGGGGCGAAGACCGTGGCCCGCGCCATCAGCGCTTCACGCCTCGATACAGGTACGCGATCCCGAAAGTCAGCGGGACGAACTCGATCGTCTCGAAGTCGGCCGAGCGGCGCATCAGCTCGACGAACTCTTCGCCGCAGGGAAATCGGCCGGCCGAACGCTCGAGGTATTCGTACGCATCCTGCTTCCCGGTGACGAGGCCGCCGATACGCGGGAGGATCAGGCGCCTGTAGAAGTCGTAGATCGCGCCGAACGCGCGGCTCCGGGGCTGGCCGAACTCGAGCACCATCACGCGGCCACCGGGGCGGACGACGCGGGCGAGTTCGCCGATCCCACGTTCCGGGTCGCCGACATTGCGGATCCCGAACGAGATGCTCGAGACGTCGAACGATGCGTCGGCGTACGGCAGCTTCGTCACGTCGGCGACCTCGAACTCGATCCCCGTGGTTTTGGTCCGCGCGACTGCGAGCATTTCGGGGACGAAATCGGTCCCGATCACACCGCCCGATTCTCCGACCGCTTTCTTGAACGCGATCGCGAGGTCCCCGGTGCCGGTCGCGCAGTCGAGGACGCGATCCCCGGCCTGGACGCCCGACCAGCGGACGGTGCGGCGTCGCCAGAGGTGGTGGACCCCGCCGGACAGGACGGTGTTCGCCCGGTCGTAACGGCCGGAGATCGTCGCGAACATCTCGCGGATCTTCGCGGGCTCGGGCCCGGCCAGCTGCCGGCCGCTGCTCGCGGGAGGCGGTTCTTTGTGCTCGGACATCGGCAGGCGGGGACGATGTCACAACCTTCTGCGGGTGACAACCGCGCGAACCAATAGAATCTCGCGCGATGCCGCGCGACTTCGCCTTCGTCGAGACCTCCCCCGGCAACGTGGTCGTCGGGTGGGGACCGTTCGAGGAACGGAACGCGTCGGATCCGGCCGGCACGACGTTTTTCATCAACGACTTCTTCATGGACGACAGCCGTCCCTGGAAGCAGCCGGCCGAAGTCGAAGAGCTCTCGATCCGCGAGCTCGCGGATCGGTTCGACGCCGGGCCGGAGCCGCGCATGGAGTGGTCCGCGCCTCCGTTCGACGAGTTCGAGCCGCTGCTCCGGTCGGCGCAGACGGCGATCGCGCGCGGCGAATTCGGGAAGATCGTGCCGGTCGTCTTCGAGCGCGGCACGCAGCGGTCGGCACCGACGCCGCCCTGGCGATACCTCCTGTCGCGCCTCGCGGCGCTCCCGCCCGGCCTCCGCGCGTACGGCTACTCGGTCGGCGGCTACGCCCTGATCGGTGCGACGCCGGAGGTGCTGTTCCAGGGCGGGCCGTGCCTCTACCGGACGATGGCGCTGGCCGGGACCCGGCCGGCGAGAGACATCGAGGAGCTGCTGACTGATGCGAAGGAGCAGCGCGAGCACCTCCTCGTCGTCGAGGACATCGTCCGCAGGCTCTCGCCGCTCGGAAACGTGGAAGTCGGACCGCTCGGCCTCATGCGTCTGCCGGGCATCGGACATCTCGTGACGCCGATCTTTTTCGCGGGCGGCGAGACGTCCTTCGAGACGATGGTCCGGAGACTTCACCCGACGGCGGCACTCGGCGTCTCGCCGAGAACCGAGGAGGGGGAGCGTTGGCTGCGGGAATCGGACCGCGGGATCGGCAGGAAGGGGTTCGGTGCACCGTTCGGCATCTGCCGCGCCGACGGAACCTCCCTGGCGGTCGTGGCGATCCGCAACGTCGAGTGGACCGGAGCGACGTGCCGCATCGGTTCCGGTGCCGGCCTCCTGGCGGAGAGCGATCTTCGGCGTGAGTTCGAGGAGCTGCGGCAGAAACGCGAGCACGTGAAGGCGCTGTTCGGACTGAAATCCGCGGGAGACGAGCGATGGGGAATGTCGCACGCGCCCGTCAACTGATCGCCGATCTCCGCGCTGCGGGGGTCACCGACGTCTGCGTCTGCGCGGGGTCGCGGAACAGTCCGCTGCTGGTGGCCGTCGGCACGACCCCGGGTCTCGCAATCTACTCGTTCGTCGACGAACGGTCCGCAGCGTTTTTCGCACTCGGGCGGGCGAAGCTGCGGCAGCGCCCGGTCGCAGTCATCACGACGTCCGGCACGGCGGTGGCGGAGATGCTCCCTGCGGCGATCGAGGCCTTCTACTCCGGCGTGCCTCTCGTGCTCGTCTCCGCCGACCGGCCGGCGCGATTCCGCGGGACCGGCGCCCCACAATGCATCGACCAGGAAACGCTGTTCGGCCCGCACGCAGACACGTCGATCGACGAGTGGCGTCGCGATCGGCCGCTTCACATCAATCTCGAATTCGACGAGCCGCTGATCGACGCGGATGAAGTCGCAGAAGAGCACTCCTCGTTGTCCGTTGCACGCTGGAGCCCGCATGCAGAGCCGATGGGTCGCGAACCACGCGATCTGCCCTTCGCGCGCCCCGTCGTCATCCTCGGTGGCGTCGATGCGAAGAGCCGCGAGCGCGTGCGCGATTTCTGTCTCGCGCTGAGCGCGCCGGTCTACGCCGAACCGCTCTCCGGTCTCCGCGAAGATTCCGCTCTCGCCCACCTCGCGATCACGTCGGGGGAACGGATGCTCGCGCGCGGTAGATTCGACGGCGTCATCCGAATCGGCAACATCCCGACGCTCCGTTTCTGGCGCGACCTCGAGGAGTCCCGCCGCGACCTGCCGGTGGTGCACTTCAGCAGTCTCCCGTTTGCGGGCATGACCCGCGGGGAAGTCCTCCCGCTCGAAGCGCTCCCGCACCCGACCGCCCGCGATCGCGACGACGGCTTCTTCGCGCGCGACCGCGAGCAGGCTGCGAAGCTGGCCGCCGTCCTCGACGAGGAGCCGGAGTCCGAGCTCGCGATGCTCCGCGCGCTGTCTCTGGCGCTGTCGGAGCGCACGCGTCTCTACCTCGGAAACAGCCTTCCGATCCGCGAGTGGGATCTGGTCGCCTCGCGCGAATCGCGACCCGTCGACGTGCAGGCGAGCCGTGGCGCCAACGGCATCGACGGCCAGCTCTCGACCTTCTTCGGTCAGTGCGCCCCCGAGGCCGACAACCTCTGCGTCGTCGGCGACCTGACCGCGATCTACGATCTCAATGCCCCATGGATCGTCCCGCAGCTCGGCGACGTCCGCTTTCGGATCGTGATCGTCAACAACGGCGGCGGCCGCATCTTCTCGCGCGTGACGTCGATGCGGGCGCTCGGCGATCCGCTGCGCGAGCGGCTCGTCGAGAACGCGCACACGATCCGGTTCGATCACTGGAGCGCGATGTGGGGGATCGAAGATCGCGTGACCGAACTTCGGCCCGACCCTGAAGCCAGCCGCCGCGCGTGGGCGAGGTACGACGACCTGTGGGCCTAGTCTGCCTTCACGGCTTTCTCGGACGCGGCT
Source organism: Thermoanaerobaculia bacterium (assembly GCA_049298815.1). GTDB lineage: Bacteria > Acidobacteriota > Thermoanaerobaculia > Gp7-AA8 > Gp7-AA8 > JBAQWH01. The sequence goes on from JBAQWH010000389.1 coordinate 3,622, forward strand.
CGGACTGGGACTTCCTCCCATTCGAACATCGGGCACCCGACCTCTTCGCCGCGCCGATCGACGCGCCGATGGCCGCG
>JBAQWH010000390.1:0-4981 GCA_049298815.1 Thermoanaerobaculia bacterium
TCTCTGCACTCGTCCCCCACGGCTGACGCGCCTGTGGGCGGGGGGTCCTTCGCCGCGCTTCGCCGGCTCAGGATGACACCTCGAGCCGGCGCGACTCAGACCATCCCGTACGCGTCCGCCGGCACGAGTGCGAGCTTGTCGGCGAACCACCGGACGGTCTTCTGGACGACGCACTCGACGGCGGTGCAGTCGGCTCCGTGGATGATCTCGATCCGCTTCTCTCCGCGGATCTTGGTCAGTGCCTCGCGGTTCATCCGCAGCACCGGCATGTCCTTGACGACGAGGAGCGTCGGGGTCTTGACGTTTCGAAGGTGCTCGATTGCGAGATCGGTCCGGCCGTCGATCGAGACCACCGCCGAGACGAGGTCCGGCCGCAGCGCGGAGGCGACGACGGCGCCGGCCGCCCCGCCGCTCGATCCCGCGTATCCGAGCGGAATGCCGCTCAGCTCACGGTTGCGCAACAGCCACTGAGCGACGTCGATGTAACGCTGCGCCAGGAACTCCGCGTCGAAACGGTACTGCGTGGTTCTGTTGTCGAACTGGAACTCGTCCTCGGTGAGAAGAGGAACGTAGAGCGTTGCGACACCCTGCTGGTAGAGCTCTGCGATGATGGTCGTGTCCCGGTCCACATCGACGAGGGCAGGCGCCGAGGCGAAAACGACCGCGGCCGCCGGCTTGGCCGGCATTGCGATGCGCCCCTCGAGCATGACCTTGCCGGTCCAGACGAGCGCCGGTTCTGTAACTTCGCTGTACGGTTTCATACGTCTGCCTCTTGTGGACCTTTCTACGGGCGCCTCGGACGAACGAACGGTGATTCGGGGAACGACCACACGTGACACCTGCGTCGACACGAAACGTTGCAGGTAGTCCCGTTAGTGCTTTGCGGTCAATCGTGTAGCGCTGATCCCCTCGCTCTCCGGCGATCACTTGAACTGCGGCGCGCGCTTCTCGAAGAAGGCGTTCAGCCCTTCCGCGAAATTCTCCCCATCCGCAATCCTCGCGAGCTGTTCGAGCTCCCGATCGAGGTGATAGTCGAGCCGGTCCATCCCGGCGGACTGGTTGATCAGTTCCTTGGCGATACCCAGCGCTTCCGTCGGCCCGGCCGCCAGCTGCTGCGCCATGGCAAGCACGCCGGCGTCGAAGGTGTCGGCAGGGAGCACCGCTGCGACGAGTCCGTACTGCTTCGCGGTCTCAGCGTCGAGCCTCGGGTTGAGGAGGAGGATCTCCATTGCGCGTCGGAACCCGACGAGCTTCGGCAGGAAGAACGTCGAGCTCTCCGCCCCGGTGAGTCCGGTCTTCGCGTAGGCCCACTCGAAGTGCGCGCGGCTGGAGGCGACGACGAGGTCGCACGACATCGCCAGGCCGAATCCTCCAGCGGCTGCGATGCCGTCGACGGCCGCGATCCACGGCTTCGCGGAGCGCCGGATCTCCGAGATCGTCGAGTGGATGTACTCGAGGATCTGCTTGAAGATCTCGCCGTAGCCGGTGCCGATCGACCGCGCGTCCGGCTGGAGGTACCCAAGGTCGGTGCGCTCGCCTCCCGCGCGGATGTACTTGAGGTCGGCGCCGGAGCAGAAGATCCCACCCTCACCGCGCAGGACGACCGCGCGGACCGCGGTTTCCCGCGCGAGCTGGATACCGGCACGACGGAGATCGCGGGCGGTCTCGACGTCGAGAGAGTTGAAGCGCTCGCGGCGGTCGATCGTCAGGATTCCGACCGCTCCGTCGATGTCGACTCGGATGTGGCTCATGGGTACACCTGCTGGAGTCCTTTCCCGCGCTGCTTCAACAGATGCGCGGCAGCGGCTCGCCCTCGGGCTCTGCCAGCAACCGTCTTCCGAATCCGGTGTCGAGGATGATCGAGCCGGGACGCTCGCTGGTGCACGTTCCGATGATCGCGGCGGCGCGTCCGAGCGGATGCTGCCGCAAGACCGCGAGCAGCGCGTCTGCATCCGCCGCGCGGACACCGATCAGCGCCTTCCCCTCGTTCGCGACGTGAAGCGGATCGATCCCGAGGATCTCGCCGGTCGACCGGATCGCATCGGTCACAGGGACCTTCTGCTCCTCGACGACGATGCCGACCTGGCTCTTCTGCGCCATCTCGTGCAGCGCGCTCGAGACGCCGCCGCGCGTGGGGTCCTTCATTGCGGTGATCGCGTCGGGCATCGCGCTCATCGCGGCGTTGATCAGCGAGTTGATCGGCGCGACGTCGGAGCGGAGGTCTCCTTCGAGCGCGAGCTTGTGGCGGGAGGCCATCACCGCGAGCCCGTGGTCGCCGATCGTGCCGGTGACGATGATCCGGTCGCCGATCGACAGCCCCGCATCGCGCACGACCCGCTTCGCGAGCGCGACCCCGCTCGTGTTGATCACGATGCCGTCGATCTCGCCCTTCCCCATCACCTTCGTGTCGCCGGTGATGACGACGGTCCCCGCTTCCAGGCAGGTCTCGAAGATCGACCGCTGGATCCGCTCGAGCTGGTCCATCGGGAAGCCTTCCTCGAGGATCACGCCGCAGGTGATGCCCAGGATGCGGTCGGCGCCCATCATCGTGAGGTCGTTGACGGTGCCGGCGATCGAGATGCGGCCGATGTCGCCGCCGGGGAAGAAGATCGGATGGATGACGTGGGAGTCGGTGGTGACGATCAGCCACTCGTCGCCGATCGGGATCGCCGCGCCGTCGTCCATGGCGGCGAGTCCGACGCCGTCGAACGGCATCGCGGCGAAGTCCTTCACGAACAGCTTCTCGATGAGCGTCCGCATCGCACGGCCGCCGCCACCCTGCTTGAGCGTCACGCGCTGCGGTGCGCCGATGGTGCTCGCGTTGCTCACGACGTCGCCTCCGCCGGCGCCAGGTCGGGGACGCCTCCGTACAGATGCCAGATCTTGCACGTCCCTTCGTTCGACACCATGCAGGCGCCGACCGGCGTGTCGGGAACGCACTCCTTGTTGAACAGCTTGCAGTCGACCGGATTGCGGATGCCGGCCATGATGTCGCCGCAGATGCACTGATGCGCGAGGTGCGGCGGCGCGAAGTCCCACAGCGACGTCACGTCGATCTTGAAGCGCTTCCTCGTATCGAGATGAGCCCACTCGTCGCGAAGGCGGAGGTTGCCGTTCGGCACGTGTGCGATGCCTCGCCAGCGCCCGCCGATCGGACGGAAGACCTTCCAGAGGAGCTCCTGCGCCGCGAGGTTCCCTTCCGGCGTCACGCAGCGCGGGAACGTGTTGACGACCTTCGGCGTCTTGTCGCGGATCAGGGTCACGAGCTCGACGAGCCCAGCGAGGATGTCGAGCGGCTCGAATCCCGCCACAACCACCGGCAGATGGTGCCGCTCGACGAACGGCTCGAAGATCTTCCACCCGGTGATGGTCGCTGCATGGCCGGCCGCGAGGAACCCTTCGACGCGCGACTCCGGCATCTCGGCGACGATCTCCATGACCGGTGGGATGTACTTGTGCGCCGAGAGGATCGAGAGGTTCCTCGGCGGGTTGCTGGTGACGATCGCGGCCGTGGCGACGGCGGTCGTCTCGAAGCCGGTCGCGAAGAAGACGACCTCCTCGCTGGTGCTCTTCGCGATCTCGACGACCTGCGCCGGCGAGTAGATGACGTCGATCGTCGCGCCGCTCGCCTGGGCGTCGGCGAGCGACTGCACGGTGCCCGGGACCTTCAGCATGTCGCCATAGGTCGCGATCCGCACGCCGTCGCGCGCGAGGACGATCCCCTCGTCGACTTCGGGGACGTCGGTGACGCAGACTGGGCAGCCCGGGCCCATGATCACGTTGAGGTTTTTCGGGAACATCGAGCGGAGGCCGAACTTCGCGATCGCCTGCTCGTGCGAGCCGCAGACGTGCATGACCGCGACCGGTCGGCCGATCTCGTCCATGAGGTGGGCGAGCGTCGCTCCGAGGTGCCGCGCCATCGCGGGGTCCCGAAACTTCAGGTCGGTCTTCACCCCGACACCTTGCCGGCACCCTGGATCTCGGCGAGCACGTCCGCAGTCATCGCGTCTTCCTCGTCGCCGACCATCAGCTCCTCGTAGAGCGCGAGCGTCTCCTCGATCGTCTCGGGGGGAATGCGGCGGATCGCAAAGCCGACGTGGTTGAGGATGTAATCGCCCACCGCTACCGGCTCATCGACGATGTCGATGCAGACGTCGCGGCGCACTCCCCAGAAGTCGACCGTGGCCATGCTGCCGTTGATCGCGACGATTCTTCCCGGAACACCTAGACACATGAGGCAACCTCCGACCGCTCGACGGCGGTCAACTGGCCGGCACGAACGACAGCGTCGGCGACGAGAGCCTGGCCGAGCGCGAGGCCTCCGTCGCCCGGCGGGATCTGGTGGTTCATGAAAACGCGGTGCGACGATCCGAGTCCCGAGAGGATCTGCTCCGCGAGGAGGGCGTTGTTGAAGCAGCCACCCGAGAGCACGATCGGCATCTCGCCGTGCATGCGTACCGCATCCTCGGCAACCGCGATCGTGATGCGCGCGATGGTGTTGTGGAAACGCGCGGAGATCGCCGCGGCGCTCCGTCCGTCGAGCATGTCGAGGACGACTTCCTTGACCAGCAGGCGGAGGTCGATCTCCCACGGGGTGACGTCCTTCCGCACCGTGGCGCGGTACGACCCGTTCTCCTCCGGGTCGGCGGCCATGTTCCAGAGGAGTGCGACCTCCCCTTCGTGCCGCGAGACCGGCTCGTTCAGGACGATCGCACCGATCGCGTCGAAGTAGCGGCCGACGCCACGGGCCAGCGGCGAATTCACACTGCTCGCGAGCATCGAGCGCACCGTGGCGACCGGCAGGTCGTCGCGTCCGCTGAAGAGCGGGATGAGCTCGAGCGGCGGGGCGCCGTCGAATGCGTCGTCGAGCAGGGCAAGCGCGATCCGCCACACCTGCCGGATCGCCCGGTCGCCGCCGGGCAGCGCGATCGGACGGAACGTCGCGACCCGCTCGAATCCGGTCGTGCCGGCGATCATGATC
>JBAQWH010000391.1:0-5376 GCA_049298815.1 Thermoanaerobaculia bacterium
CCTTGGGGGTTTCTTGGACCGAAACCCGACCACGCCACCGGCCGAGGACCCCCGAGGAACCCCCGAGGAACCCCCGAGGAACCCCGAGGAACCCGAGGAACCCCCGTGCGGGCCCCACCCCGAGGGACTCAGGGACTCAGGGACCGAGGAACCGGGTGGGCGGGCTAGCGCTCGATCATCCGGCGGATCACCTCGGCCACCGGAAGGATCTCGTCGATCCCGGCGACGCTCCGGCCGGCCTGCCAGTAGTCGTCGCGTCCGCGCGAGGCGTGCAGCGAGTGCTTGAGGCGGCGGAGCGACGTCAGCGCGTAGATCGTCCGCATCCAGTGCTTCGTCTTGCGGCCGCGCAGCATCCAGCGTGCGATCGGACCTGCCTTCGTCCCTGTGCGCGCGACGTGCTCGTTGCGGATGACGGCGACCGGAACTCCGGTGAGCCGTTCGGTCAGGACGATGTCGTTCGCCCCCGCCTCGACGATCGCGTTCTTGTAGGCGGCGTTCGCGGTGCACTCGGTCGTCGCGATGAAGCGGGTGCCCATCTGCACTCCGGCGTAGCCGATCGCGAGCGCGGAGCGGAAGGTGGCTCCATCCGAGACGCCGCCCGCGCAGATCACCGGAAGCCCGAGGTCCGCGAGCTCGTCGAAGAGCACGCGAGGCGCCTTCGGTCCGGCGTGGCCGCCCGCGTCGGAGTTGACCGCGATCAGCCCGTGCACGCCGGCATCGCGCGCCTTGAGCGCCCACTTCCGCTCGGTGACGTCGTGGTAGACGAAGCCGCCGGCGCCGCTCACCCGATCGACCACCCATCGCGGGTTGCCGAGGGAAGTGACGAAGAAGCGGATCCCCTCCTCGAGTGCGACGTCGATCCACTCGGTCATCCGCCGCTGGTACGCTTTCGACGACTGCTCGATGAGCGCGTTCATCCCGATCGGTTTCGAGGTGAGCGTGCGCATGTAGCGGATGCCCGCCCGGTAGTCGTGGCCGTGCACGTACGTCAGCGAGATCGGCTGCAGCACTCCGATCCCACCCGCCTCGGAGATCGCGGCGACGAGCTCGGGGTTGCTGCACGGATACATCGCGCCGCCGATGATCGGCAGCTCGATTCCGAGCTGTTTCGTGAGGATCGTCTCGAACTCTGCAGTCATGTGACCGCTACAGTGCCATCGACGGCAGCGTCTGTCGAGGACGTACGAAAGCTCTCCGGCACTTCTTACTTCTTACTTCCTACGTATGCTGCCAGCGCTTCCTGCCACGAGCGCATCGGCGGCAGGCACTGCATCGGAGTCCATCGCGGCCGCGGTGCGATCCGGCCGAGCGATTCCTCGGTCACGACGTCGATGAGGTCTTCGGAGGCGCCGACGAGACGCGCCGCCTCGCGCGCGAAATCGAGATACGAGCAGACGCCGGCGTTGACGATCTGGTAGACGCCGGGCGTGGCGCGTTCGAGGACTTCCTGGACGCGCGAGACGAGATCGACGACGTAGGTGCTGCTGCAGAAGGTGTCGCTGATCGCCTGCACCCGCTCGCCGCGTGCGAGGCGTGCCGCGACGGTGCTGAGAAAGCTGGCCTTCCGTTCACCGAAGACCCACGAGGTCCTCACGACGAACGCCCGCTCGGCGGCCGCGGAGACCGCGCGCTCGCCGGCGAGCTTCGTCACGCCGTAGACGTTGACCGGCCTGGCCTCGTCTTCGGCGGCGTACGCGATCCCTGACCTGCGCTCGTTGCCGAAGACGTAGTTGCTGCTGAAGTGCACCATCGCCGCTCCGGTCCGCTGTGCGGCGGACGCGAGGTACTCCGGTCCGATCACGTTGACCCGCTCGGCGAGCGCGGGATCGGTCTCGCACTCGTCGACGCCGATGACGGCGCAGTTGAAGATGACGTCGGGATGAAGGGCGACGACGGTCCGGTCGACCGCGTCTCTCGATGTGATGTCGAGATCGTCATGGCGCAGCGCGAACACCTCGTGGGATCGCCAGGCCTCGGCGAGCGCCGATCCGACGAGTCCGGCCGCACCGGTGATCATCAGTCGCATCGGCGGATTGTGACAGGTGCGAGAGATGAGGGATCACGCCGGCCGGGCGGTTTTCGCTTCCGAAGCGCGTCCCGGACGCACCGTCGGCAAGTGCCAGCACCGATGTAAGATACCCGCCTCTCACAGCAAAGAAGCAGCGTTCACAATCTCCCCCGGCCCGGTTTCAGGTTGAAGGAGTGTGTATTGATGAAGATCCAGCTGACGGTCAATGGGCAAACCCGCAGCGGTGAGGTCGAGCCTCGTACGCTGCTGGTCGATTTTCTACGCGATGACGTCGGCCTCACGGGGACGAAGCACGCGTGCGAAACCGGCGAATGCGGCGCGTGTACGGTTCTCTGCAACGGCAAGTCGGTCAAGAGCTGCGCGATGCTCGCCGTTCAGGCCAGCGGCGCCGAGGTCATCACGATCGAAGGGGTCGCGCAGGACGGGAAGCTGAGTCCTCTGCAGGAAGCGTTCTGGGAGTGCCACGCGGTCCAGAACGGCTACGACACGCCTGGTCTCATCATGTCGCTGACCGAGCTGCTCGGGCGCAATCCGGATCCTACCGATCAGGAGATTCGCAGCTGGCTCGACGGCTCGATCTCCCGCATCACCGGTTACCAGAACGTCGTCGCGGCCGTGAAACTGGCCGCCGCGAAGATGCGCGGCGAAGCGAAACCGGAGGAGCCGGAGCCCGGTCCGGGCGGGATCTTCGGAGCGTCGATCAAGGAGAAGGAGTCCCCCGGGCTGATCCGCGGTGACGCCAAATTCGTGGGCGACATCAACCTGCCGAACATGGCGCACGCTGCGATCAAGTACAGCGACCAGGCGCACGCGAGGCTCCTGAACGTCGACACGACGGCGGCCGCTGCGATGCCGGGCGTGATCCGCGTCGTCACTGGCAAGGACGTCGCGCACCTGATGCCGCTGCCGGTCGTCTGGGTGCCGCAGGACGTCAAGAGCAACTTCCCGCCGCATCCGTCGGGCATCGCACCGGGCGGGCAGCACGTGCTCGCGCAGGACCGCGTCCGTTACATCGGTGAGCAGATCGCCGTCGTGGTCGCAGAAACCCGGCAGCAGGCGCTCGACGCGGTCGACCACATCAAGGTCGAGTACGAGCCGCTCCCGGTCGTGACCGACGCCGAAGCGGCGCTCAAGGACGGCGCGCCACAACTGCACGACACGATTCCGAACAACCTGCTGATGCACGGCCCGTTCGGCGACAAGGCGGTGACGGAAGAGGCGATCGCAAAGTCCGAGGTCGTCATCAAGCAGCGCTTCCACAACCAGAGGATGATGGCGAACACCATCGAGACGCGTGGTGCGGTCGCGCAGTTCGACGCTCGGACCGGCGACTACACGCTCTGGACGAACGTCCAGCCGCTCTATCCGCTCCGACTCCTCATCTCGCAGTACGTCCTCGGCATCCCGTACACGAAGCTCCGGATCATCGCTCCTGCGTTCGGCGAGAGCCAGGGGAGCAAGGGCTACCTCAACGCGGATCAGCCGCTGATGCTCTACCTGGCGAAGGAGCTCGGGCGGCCCGTGAAGTGGCAGGACACGCGTAAGGGACTCGCACGGTCGACCGCGCATGGCCGCGACCAGGTCGAGTACGTGACGCTCGCGGGAACGAAGGACGGCAGGCTGACGGCGCTCTCGTGCAGCGCGTACAGCAACGTCGGCGCGTACCCGGTCATCAACGCCCCGGGGCAGCCGAGGACGCTGATCGGAAGGAGCATCCCGGGGTCGTACGTCATTCCCAGCTCGTACTACGAGGTCTTCATCGCGTACACGAACACGGTCCCGGTCGGGCCGCTGCGCGGCTCGGGTCGCGCGGAGGCGACGTTCCTGATCGAGCGGATGATCGACCTCTACGCGCGCGAGATCGGCATGGACCCGGCCGACGTGCGGCGCAGGAACATGGTGCAGCCCGACCAGTTCCCTTACGAGAACGGCCTCGGCTGGACCTACGACTCCGGCGACTACCCGGCCGCGCTCGACAAGGCGCTCGCGAAGATCGACTACGCGAACCTCGCGGCGCGGAAGGAAGAGGCGAAGCAGCGCGGCAAACGGCTCGGCGTGGGAATCGGGTCGTACGTCGCCGTCGCGGGCGTCGGCCCGTCGGCCAAGATGGGGAAGGAAGGGCTCGTGAGCGGCACGTGGGGGACGGCCGCGATGTGGGTCCACCCGACCGGCGAGGTGACCGTCACGACCGGAGCGCAGCCTCACGGTCAGGGTCAGGAGACGACCTTCGCGCAGATCGTGTCGAAGGAGCTCGGCGTTCCGGTCGGCATGGTTCAGGTGCGTCACTCCGACACGGCGGGGGCGCTGTACTACGGGCAGGCCTCGTACGGCAGCCGCACGCTGAGTGTCGAGGGGACCGCGGTTCAGATCGCGGCGCAGAAGATCAAGGCGAAGGTCATCAAGCTCGCCGCGCATCTCTTCAAGTCGCCGGAAGAAGCGATCGTTTACGACGCTCCGGCAGGGAAGATCTTCCTGACCTACGCGCCGGAGCAGGCGGTCATCACGCTGCAGCAGGCGGCGTTCATGCTCTGGCTCGCGTGGGATCTCCCGGAGGGGATGGATCCGGGTCTCGAGGTGACCGCGTACTTCGACCCGGTGAACTTCAACTTCCCGTTCGGGACCCACGTCGCGCTCGTCGAGGTCGACGAGAAGAGCGGCCAGGTGGACCTGGTGCGGTACGCCACCGTCGACGACTTCGGCAACGTCGTCAATCCGGCGGTCGTCGACGCGCAGACACACGGCAACATCACGCTCGGTATCGGCCAGGCTCTTCTCGAGCAGGTCGTCTTCGACGAGAACGGGCACATCGCGACCGACAGCTTCTCGAAGTACGCGATTCCGCGTGCTTCGCAGCTTCCGGTGTTCGAGACCGAGCGCATGGTCACTCCGTCGCCGTCGAATCCCCTCGGCGCGAAAGGGGCGGGTGACGTGAGCAACCCGCCGGTCGCGCCGGCGATCGTGAACGCCGTCTGCGACGCGCTGAAAGACCTCGGCGTCAAGCACATCGAGATGCCGCTCACGGCGGAAAAGGTCTGGCGGGCGATGCAGCAGGCGAAGGGGACATCCACGGCCGCAGGTTTCGCAGCGGCGGCAGGAGAAAACCGATGATCACGACGCAGTTCGACTACGTGGCGCCGACCACCCTCGACGAGGCGGTCCGCCAGCTCTCTTCGAATCCCGACGCGCGCCCGATCGCAGGCGGGCAGGGGCTGCTCCACTCGCTCAAGCAGACACCGGCGGGCCCCAAGCTCCTGATCGACCTCGGCCTGGTCGGCGACCTGCGCGGACTGAAGGTCGAAAAGGACAGCCTGTACATCGGTGCGATGGCGACGCTCGCGGAACTGCTC
>JBAQWH010000392.1:0-5282 GCA_049298815.1 Thermoanaerobaculia bacterium
GGCTACTCGCCAAGGCGGCTTCGCCGCGAGCGCCCTCGCACAACGGTCGCGACGATCTCTGCCGCTTCCGCCTCCCCCCGCGGCAGGCGGCCCGACCTCCGACCCGCGCTCTTGTGTCTTCGCCGACCGCCGGACCGCGCCGGCACTACTCGATCAATGCGCCGGGCGCGTCGATCGACTCGCAGCGCTCGGTGCGCACGTCGGGGAACGTCGCCGCCGCTGCATCGCGCGACGTCTCGTCCGCAAAGGCGCCGACGATCGTCGAGCCCGAGCCGGTCATCGCCGCCCATTCGGCACCCGCATCGCGGAGGCGATCCTTCAGATGGCGAAGCGAGGGATGGAACGAGAAGACGGACGGCTCGAAGTCGTTCGAGAAGTGCTTCCAGCAGCGATAGGCGTCCGGCCCGATCGCGGGCGAGTACCGACCGACCCGGGAGAACGCCTCGCGCGTGCTCACCCGCTCGCGGGGAAGCAGGAGCAGCAGAGGGATGCCGGCACGCGACGCGACACGTGTGAGCGCCTCGCCGCGGCCGGTTGCGTAAGCCGTTCCTCCGACGAGGAAGAACGGGACGTCGGAGCCGAGCGAGAGGGCCAGCTCGGGCAGGTCGTTTCTGCGAAGGTCGAACATGCGATCGAGCGCCACGAGTGTCGCCGCAGCGTTCGATGATCCTCCGCCGAGGCCTCCGCCCGCAGGAATCCGCTTCTCGAGCTCGATCGATACCCGTGAAATGCCGAGCGCCTGCGCGGCCCGGATCACGAGGTTCCGGTCGTCCGTCGGAATCGTCGGGTCGGTACACGTCAGCGTGAGGCGTTCCGAGGGGCGGAACGTCAGCACGTCGTGCAGCGAGATGGTCTGGAACAGCGTCTCGAGGTCGTGATAGCCGTCGCTCCGCTTCGCGGTGATCCGCAGCGACCAGTTGATCTTCGCGTAGGAGCGGACGCGCATCACTCGCTGCCCCCTGCGACGACTTCGAGATGCTCGATCTCGATGCGGTCGGCCCCTCGTGTGAGGACGACCTTCTTCGCCGGGAACGCTGGAGGGTCGAACGTGACGGTCACATCGCCGGACCGGGCACGCGTGAGGCCTGATGCCGCCGCTTCGAGCTCGACGCCGGCGGACCCGGGAGGAAATCCGAGCAACAGCATCGCGGTCTCCGCGGGCAGCAGGTCGCCGCCGAGGAGTCCGAGCGAGCGGGCGAGGTCGTCGGCCGAGCCCTGCCACTCCGTCCCTTCGATCTGGTTGTCGATCGAGACCTCTTTGCCGTCGGCGCGAAGGACGAGGGCGGTCGTGCCGACGGGGGTGTAGGCGACGAGGCTCATCTGAGTCGCGTTCTCGACCGCGAGCTGGGCGCGGAACGACTGGGTCCGGCCGTTCGTCGTGGCGCGTACGCGCATCAGGCTGCGAGCGCCTGCGAACGCGGCGGTGCGCTGCCTCAGCTGCTGCATCGCTTCCTCGGCCGTTCGTGCGTCGAGCGGTGCGATCGGTGACCCGACGGGGCGGGCCGTACGGCATCCGGCCGCCAGGATCACGCAGATCGCCGCCGCGGAAAGCAGTCGGAACGTCGTTCGCGTCACGGCGCTTCTTCTCGCCTTACTTCTTCTTTTCGAGCTCGGCGACTTTCGTGCGGATGCCGGCCGCCTCTTTCGCTTCCGGAGCGAGGGTCAGCGCCTCGCGGTAGTGGCGAAGGGCGTCGTCTTTTTTTCCGCGGCGTGCGGCGACGTCGCCGAGGTGCTCGTGCACGGTCGCATCCCGCGGCACGTACTTGATCGCGTCCTCGAGGTACTTCTGCGCGAGGTCGAGGTTGCCGAGGCGGAAGTAGACCCAGCCGAGGGAGTCGAGATAGGCGCCGTTCCGCGGCTCCTGCGCGACCGCGCGGACCAGCATCTCCTCCGCGCGATTGAGGTTGACGTCGTCGTCGGCCCACATGTAGCCGAGGTAGTTCAGCGACGGAGCGTGGTCGGGAGTTTTGTCGAGCAATCCGAGGAAAGCCTGCTCGGAGCCTTTGCGGTCTCCGGCGCGCTCGAGGAGCGAGCCGAGCTGGAACTGCAGGTCGATGTCGTTCTGGCGGCTCTCGAGCGCCTTCCGGACGATGGCGATGGCTGCTGCGTGGTCCTCGACGACCATGTAGGCCTCGCCGGCCGCGATCGCGTTGCGGGGCCCGAGCTTCGCCTGCGCTTCCGCGAACTCGGCCGCCTTCGCCTCGTTGCCACTGCGGACGAGCATCTCGACGTAGCGGGCGGCGATGAACGCGTCGCTGGGGAACTGCGCGACGAGCGGCTCGAGCAGCGCCACCGCTTCCGCGTACTTCTTCTGGTCGCGGAGGGCACTGAGCGCAACGTTGATCGCCTGCCCGTTCGGGTTCTTGTTGAAGACGAATACCGGCCGGGCGGTCTCGATCGCCGCGACGTAGTTGCCGCGCTTGTAGTCGATGTAGGCGAGCTGGGTCCGCGCGAGCGCTGCGACGTTGTCGCTGAGCTTCGGTACGCCCAGCAGCGTGTTGAACGTCTGCGTCGCCTCGTCCCAGCGCTGCTGCCCTGTCAGCGCGAGGCCCAGGCTGGCGAGAACGTCGGGATCCTGCGGCGATTTCTCGAGGAGAAGGCGGTAGATCTTCTCGGCGTCCTTGAACTGCTCGAGCTCGTTGAGCGACTCCGCCAGGAAGTAGCGCGAGCGGGCGTCATTCGGATCGGCGTCGGTCAGAGCCTTGAAGCGGACATACGCACGGTCGGCGTCGCCGGCGCGCAGGTAGAAGAACGCCTGCTGCCGCTGGAGATCGAGGTTCATCGGATCGTCGTCGACGAGCGGCTGGAGAACCCTTGCGGCTTTCTCCCAGTCCCCCGACTTCTCGTACAGTTCGATCAGCTGCTGGACGGCGGGACGGAACGAGGGGTCGACGGCGAGCGTGCGCTCGAGATAGGGGGTCGACTCGCTCGCGCGGCCGAGGTTGCTCAGGACCTGCGCGTAGTTGAAATTGAACGAGCGCTGGTCGGGAGCGCGCTCGACCAGAGTCGCGAGCACTTTCTCCGCCTCGGCGATCCTGCCGGTGGAGAGGAGCATCTGCGCCACGTCGCTGCCGGTCCCGATGTCATCGATGTTCAGTCTGTACGCGACGAGCAGGTGGTCGATCGCCTCGGAGACGAGGGAGCGGTCGGAGATGGCGCGGTCGCGGAGGATCATCCCGAGCACGCGCTGGGCTTCCGCGAACTGAGGGTCCTTCGCCACGACCTTCCGGAACTCGCCCTCGGCCCGGTCGATCCGGCCGGCGTCGATCAGCATCATCGCGCGCTCGTAGAGCAGCACCGCGTTGTCGGGATCGCTCTTGACCAGGCGGTCCATCTTCGACAAGGCCTCGTCGTGGCGGCCTTCCTCGGATGCGAGCTTGGCGAGAATGAAATCGTAAGGGGCGGTCGAATACTGCTGCGCCGGAGCCGCTGTGGCGAACAGAAATGCCGCCGCCACAAAGGCGGACTTGATCATCATGGTCATCGTAGCACTCGGGAAATGATGAACAGCGCAGACCGCCCGGCGCATTCTTACGGGAGGTTCCCGGAGAGTTGTGAGCGACCTCCCACATTTGGCTGAGCCCGATTCTTGCGAGGCGCTTCACTGCAACAGTGGTTGTGCTAAAAGCGTCGCGACGCCTGCCGGCCCCCGGTGCGCGGTGATGAGAGGAGGCGGCCTGAAGAATGTCGCTTGAGCGCATTGAGATCACGCCGTTCGCGCTCGTCGCCGGCGAGATCGTGCAGAATCGCCGGTCCGGGTACCTCACCGTCATTCATCGCGGTGACCGAACTGTGCTGTTCTGGGCGCAGGGTGAACTGGTGCTGGCCGCGTCCGACCGCGCGCAGGAATCGCTCGGGCAATTCCTCGTCGATCGCAACCTGCTCCCTCCCGACCGGGTCTTTGCGGCGCTGGGCGACGATCCGAACGACTCCGTCTCCCGATTCCACGAGACCGGCCTCGTCGGTCTTCAGCAGCGTCAGAGCCTCCTTCGCGACTGGCTGGCCTCGATCTTCAAGCCGCTGTTCGCTCTCGACGAAGGAACGACCGCCTTTGTCGAAGACGAGCCGCTCGTCCCGGAGAAGCGGGTGTTCGTGCAATCGACCGCCGCTCTCGTCGTCGACGGCGTGAGGATGATCAGCAGCGGCCTGGTGGTCCGGCGGTGTCTGGGCGATCTGAAGCGGGAGATCGCGATCTCCCGGAAGAGCCGGTTCGACCTCGAGTCGATGCCGCTGACCGAGGGAGAGCGGGTGATCGCGCGGTCGCTGGGTGAGCCGGCGACGATCGAGTCGCTGCTCAGGAGAGACCCGACCGAGTCGCTGGTCGCCGCACGCGTGATCATCGCGATGCTCTCGCTCGGCGTGTTCGCCGTGGCCGACGAGGCCTTCGGGCAGCCGCGCGAGCAGTCGCTCGACGACATGCAGCGCGATCTCGAGATGCTCGCCGCGATCGGTCCGGACGATCCGCGGTCCCTGCGAGCAGTGGCCCTCTCCCGCCAGATGGCGACGATGGACCACTACCAGTTCCTCGACGTCCCCCGTGCGGCGACTCGCGCGCAGATCGTCGCCTCGGCCGAGGCGATGCGGAAGCGGTTCGAGGAGGCCGAGTACCCGGCGATCGTGCGCGACGCGGTCCGGGCCATCAGCCAGCGGATCCAGGAGTCGCTCAACGTCCTCCAGGAAGCGAACCGCCGTTCCGCTTACGACAAGCTTCTGCACTCGAGCAGTCACCGCGGCTTCGACGACTCCATCCAGCAACGGCTCAACCAGAAGATGATCGCCGACCACAACTACGCCCGTGCGAAAGAGCTCGTGATCGACGGCGACTACTACGGCGCGATCATCCTCCTCAAGCAGGCCGTCGTCTTCATCCCGGAATTCGCCGACGCGTGGTACCTGCTCGGGATCTGTCAGGAGCGCAACCCGCGCTGGCGCCGCGACGCTGCCGAGAGCTACCAGATGGCCCTCTCGGTCGACCCGAACCTCGTCGATGCCCTGATCTCCCTCGGCGACCTCTACAAGTCGGAAGGGATGATCAACCGCGCGCAGGTCTGCTTCGAGGACGCGCTCAAGATCGCGCCGGAAAATCAGCAGGCGAAGTCGCGGCTCGCGGGCCTGAAAAAGAGGTAGAGGGCGACGGAGCCGCGGCCACCAGTGTCATCCTGAGCCGGCGTAGCGCGGCGAAGGACCCCCTCCCCACGAGTCGCTTGAAGGTACTTCGCCCCGCGGCTGCCTGCACATCGGGAGGGGGTCCTTCGCCGTCCTCAGCCCCTCCGGGGCATCGG
>JBAQWH010000393.1:0-6403 GCA_049298815.1 Thermoanaerobaculia bacterium
GGACGACCTGGCGTCCGTGTTGGCGATGGCGCGCAGCCCGACTACGATTCGCGCAATCACCCCTCTCGCTTCGGCGGAGGGCGCGGGGCCGGCTCACGGCGGCCTCTGCTTTTTTGGGGCGCGTTGAAGACCATCGTCTACATCGACGGGTTCAACTTCTACTACGGCTGCATCAAAGACACGCCGTATCGCTCGCTCGACCTTCTGAAGTTCGCACAGGCGATGCTGCCGAAGAACGAGGTCGTGCCCGCCGGCTGATCGTCAGCCCTTGCTCAGGGCGTGAGCGCATGAACGCCAGGGGCGACTGCGGAGTCCAGTTACCCGCCGCAGCACTTCTTGAACTTCTTCCCGCTCCCGCACGGACAGGGGTCATTGCGGCCGGTCTTTGGGCCGGTGCGGACGGTCTCGACCGGCGGCAAGAGTGGCGTCGCGTCCGAATCGTCGTCGAGCTCACCATCGACGCCGTCGTCGAGATCGTCGTCCATTTCGCGCTGCTTCCGCTCCAGGTACGTCGGGGAGAAGAAGTCCCACGACGCGGTGGCCTTCACCACGTCATCGATGTTACGGATCCGCTTTCGACCACTGGCCACGGCGGCCTCGCGACCGCCGCGCACGGCGGCACGGAGCTCCTTGCGCGTGACCATCGACTCGTCGACCCAGCCATGCTCGTACGCCTGGTCCACCCACGCCACAAGACGGCTCGATCCGAGGTCCACCGCAGCGTAAGCAACGGCCTCGGCAAGGACCGCCGAGGTCTCGTCGCCCACCTCCGTGAGACGGCGACCGGCGAAGTCGAGGATCCACTGTTCGACGGCGTCGACGTCCGTCTCACCAAGGACCGCAGCGTCAGTGAGACCCGTCATCGCGGTCATCCTGGCGTACCGCTCGATGCGCTCGCTCTCGATGATGGCGCGCGTCACCGCGAACTCGGGTCCGTCCCACGCGCGCAGCATCGCGGCGAGATCGTCCGTGATGACACCTCCGAGTGACTCGACCGCGGGCTCGCCGTAGCGCTCGAGGAACCGCACGAGCGGGGGCAGAGCGCGTGCGTCGCGCCACACGGCGAAGAGGTACAGCGCGACCGCCGGCAGCGACGATTCCTCCGCCTCGGCGGGCGTGAGCTCTTCCAGTTGCTCGAGGAGCGCGTCCGCAATCAGGTCGCGGGATTCCTGCGCCTCCGCCAGCGCCCTCCGCACGATCTGGAGTGAGTTGGAGTCGAGTCGGTCGAGGAGAACCTCCCGCCGCGCATCGTCCGCGGCATCGACACCGCTGAGCTCGAACCGGCCGTCGAAGTTCATCAGCTCGGTGATGAGCATGGCGCTCTCGACATCCTCACGGGAGGCTTCGCCGAGGTCGAGCTCGAGCGTGCTGCCGCCCGCAAACGTGATCGTGGCTCCGTCCCGGCGCCAGGCGATCGACCGGACGTCGCGCTCGTCGTTGGCGCCTACGAACATGCGAGCGCCCGGCCTGATGAGCCCGCGCTGCTCCCCGTCGGGATCGCGGTAGAGGTGCAGGGGGAAGGCACCGGGGGCCGGCTTCGGGGGGAGGAAGATCAGCGAGATCTCATCCTCGAGGTCATGCAGGATCATCGTCGACTCGAACTGAAGGCTGAAGGTCGCGGCCATCGGACGCATTCTCTCGTACAACGGATCTTGACAGCGCGTCGACGCCGAGGGAACCTCGGAGGACGATGAAGACGACGCGGAGGCGAGCGATGAGACTGCAGTACTACCGCGACACCGACTCGCTCTACATCGATCTGTCCGAGACCACGAGCGTGGAATCGCGCGAGGTTGCGCCCGGCGTCGTCGTCGACTTCGACGCGGAGGGGAACGTCGTCGGGATCGACATCGATCGGGCGAGCCGCGTCGCCGACCTGTCGCGGATCGACACCAGATCGCTTCCGATCTCTTCCGACACGGTTCACGACGAGTAGGAGCCAAAGCGGGTCGCCTGCGGGCGCCGCACTCCAAAGCGCCCCTCACGCCGCGGACTGAAGTCCGCCCTCCTTGCCGCGCTGTGTCATCGCGCACCCGACCGCCGCAACGCCGCGTGATACGTGTCGCCTCACGAGCTCCGGATCACCGGAGGCCGACGAGGAGGAGTTGCATGACACAGAGAATCGCTGCGGTCGATCCCGACACCGCAACCGGCAAAACGAAAGAGCTGTTCGACACGATCAAGGCGGCGAACGGACGCGTCGCGAACATCATGAAGACGATGGGGAACTCGCCGGCCGCGCTGAGCGGGTATCTCGCGCTCAACGGCGCACTGGCTGAGGGCCTCCTGCCCGCGCAGCTCCGCGAACAGATTGCGCTCGCGATCGGTGAGGCGAACCGCTGCGAGTACTGCATCTCCGCCCATACCGCGATCGGCAAGATGGCGGGACTCGACGAGAGCGACGTGAGCGCGGCTCGCCAGTCGAAGGCCGACGACGACAAGACCGAAGCGGCGCTGGCTTTCGTCCACAAGCTGGTGGTCGCGCGCGGCCAGATCTCGGACGACGAGCTCGCGAACGTGCGCGCTGCCGGCTACACCGACGGCGAGATCGTCGAGATGATCGCGCACGTCGCGCTCAACACGTTCACGAACTACTTCAACCTCACGGCGCGGACGGTGGTCGATTTTCCGCGGGTCGAGATGTAGGACGAGGCTCTCGCGGGCGCGTAGAAGCGGGAGACCTCACCACAGAGGCACAGAGACACAGAGACGCACAGAGATCGTCGGCTCGACGACTCTCTGTGTTCCTCGGTGCCCTCTGTGCCTCTGTGGTTCGCATCGTTCTCCAGCGCCGCAGTCCTCCCCCCGCGAAACCAGGCGCTCGTTCGCTTCGTCTTGCCCGCGGTGGCGCGCGGCCGTGAGCCTCAGTAGAATCGTCCGCACATCCAGTGCAAGGAGGCCCCATGCGTGCAGCGCTTGCCGTTCTGCTGCTGACGGTTGCGCCGGCGTTTGCCGGCAGCTGGTACGAGTCTTATGGAAAGGGCGTTCGCCTCATTGCTGCCGGCGATGCTGTCGCGGCCAGGGCGGCCTTCGAGGAGGCGCTGAAGGCTCGACCCGCGGAAGGGCTGCAGCTGCCGGCCGGGCCGCATCAGTACCTCGACTATCTCCCGCACCTCTACCTCGCGATCGCGAACCAGATGACCGGCGACATGGATCGCGCCCGCGCGGAGCTCGAGCGCGCAGAGACCTCGGGAATCGCCGCGAAGAGCGAGGTCGGCCGGCCGCTGCTCGTCGCGTATCAGCTGCTGCTCCGCGGCGACACGCCGGGCTACGCGAAGTTCGATCGCAAGAAGACGTTGCTCAGCGACGCCGACTTCCAGACGCTGCGCAACGACGTCCTCTCCCAATGCGATCTGCCGCTCGACACGCCTCTCAAGAACGCCCCCTGGTATGCGAACTACGAGCTCGGCCTGCAACTCGAGCGGAAGGGTGACTACACCCGCGCGCTGACCCACTTCATCGATGCGGTGGCCGACCGTCCGAACCCGCAGCGGCAGGCGAGGATGTACGGCATGTGGCTCATCGACTACTACCCGTACTTCCACATCGCGCGCTCACACGTGAGGCTCGAGAACTGGGAGTGCGCGAAGAACGCCCTCGACATCTCGCAGCGGCTCTCGGAAGTTCCCGGGAGCACTCCGGAGATGACCGAACTGCTCACCCTCCAGCGGGAGGCTGAACAGAAGATTGCCGCGACGAAGTGAGGCGGGCGGGCGGGGCGCTCGCGATTTCACCACAGAGGCACAGAGAGCACAGAGGTACACAGAGAGGGAGCGTGCCGGCACACCCTCTGTGTATCTCTGTGCTCTCTGTGCCTCTGTGGTGAACCGACTCGACTTCTACCGGACGTAGAAGAGATCGCCCGACCATCGGACGGGACATGAGAGTTCGAGAGCCCGACTCCTGAACGGCGTCAGGCACCGAGGTACACTCGAACCGTAAGACGATGCGGCTCGAACCCCTCGTGAGCGACGACGACCGAGCGCTCCACTACCTGAGGCTCCTGTTGGACGATTCGAGCGCGGAGTTCCGGCCGGGGCAGTGGGAGAGCATTCGCGAGCTCCTCGCGAACCGTCGGATGCTCGTCGTGCAGCGCACCGGCTGGGGGAAGAGCGCCGTCTACTTCATCGCCACGAGGATGCTGCGCGACCGCGAGCCGGGTCGCGTGGCGCTCGCCATCTCGCCGCTCCTCTCGCTGATGCGCAACCAGCTGAAGTCCGGGCTGCGCATCGACGTGAAGGCGGCGACCATCAACTCGTCGAACACGGACGACTGGCCCGCGATCCAGCGAAGGCTCGAGGCGGGGGAGATCGACCTTCTCTTCATCTCGCCCGAGCGTCTTGCGAACGACAAGTTTCGCGACGAGGTGCTCATTCCGATGGCGGGACGTGTCGGTCTCTTCGTCGTCGACGAGGCGCACTGCATTTCCGACTGGGGGCACGATTTCCGTCCCGACTACCGGCGGATCGTCTCCGTCCTGCGGCTCCTGCCGAGGAACGTGCCGGTCGTCGCGACCACGGCGACGGCAAACGACCGTGTCGTGGCTGACGTCCGTCATCAGATGGGCGACGTCGAAGTCCAGCGCGGTGAGCTCGTGCGCCGAAGCCTTCGCCTCCAGAACGTGACGCTTCCGACGCAGACCGCGCGTCTCGCGTGGCTCGCCCAGCACATCCCCGCATTGCCCGGCAGCGGCATCGTCTACACGCTGACGGTGCGCGATGCCGAACGGGTCGCACGCTGGCTGACCGACAACGGGATCGTCGCGCGCGCCTATCACTCGGAATCGCTCGACCGCGAGCAGCTCGAGGACGCACTCCTCCGCAACGAGCTGAAGGCTCTGGTCGCCACCGTCGCCCTCGGCATGGGCTTCGACAAGCCGGACCTCGGCTTCGTCGTCCACTTCCAGCGCCCCGGATCCGTCGTCCACTACTACCAGCAGGTGGGCCGCGCCGGCCGCGCCGTCGACGAGGCGTACGGCATCCTCCTCAGCGGCGACGAGGACGACGACATCGTCGACTATTTCATCGCGACCGCGTTCCCTCCCGACGCGCACGTCGAGCTCGTGCTCGGCGCGCTCGAGCAGCACGACGGCCTGACGATCGCCGGCCTCGAGCAGGTCGTGAACCTCTCGCGCGGCAAGATCGACAAGGTCCTCAAGATGCTCTCGTTCGAGACGCCTGCTCCCGTCCGGAAGGAGGGCGGCCGGTGGTATCGCACGCCGGCCGACTTCAAAATCGATCGTGAGCGGATCGACGCGCTCTGTGCCCTGCGCCGCGCGGAACAGAAGCAGATGCAGGAGTACATGCGGACCAACCGCTGTCTCATGCAGTTCCTCTCGGAGGCGCTCGACGACCCGCACGCCGCGCAGTGCGGCCGCTGCGCGAACTGCGTCGGCCGCGAGCTCGTGCCATCGGCCTTCGAACCGAGGCTCGCGCAGCGGGCGAGCCTCTTTCTCCGCCACAGCCACATCGACATCGCGCCGCGGAAGCTCTGGCCCGGCGGCGGCCTGCCGCGATATGGATTCAACGGACGGATCAGCGAAGGGAACGAGACCGGACGCGCGCTTTCGCTCTACAACGACGCCGGGTGGGGCGAGCTGGTCAAACGCGGCAAGTACGAGACCGGCGTGTTCGGCGACGACCTCGTCGAGGGCTGCGCGCAGATGGTTGCCGAGTGGAGTCCACGGCCTCGGCCGGAGTGGGTCACCTGCGTTCCGTCGAAGCGGCATCCCGAGCTCGTCCCGTCCTTCGCAAAGCATCTCGCGGCGAAGCTGAAGCTTCCCTTTCATCCGGCCGTGGTCAAGGCGGAGGAGCACCAGCCGCAGAAGCTGATGGAGAACTCGGTGCAGCAGGCGCGGAACCTCGACGGCGTTTTCGAGGTCGATCGGCGCGTGCTGCAACGCCGCCCCGTGCTCCTGGTCGACGACATCGTCGATTCCGGCTGGACGCTCACCGTCGTCGGCGCGCTGCTGCGCCAGGCGGGCTGTCCCGCGGTCTTTCCAGTTGCGCTCGCGAGCGCCGCGCACGGCGGTGCGTGAAAGAATTGATGACCATGCACCCGGAAATCTCGAACGAGACGCAGGCGGTCCTCCTCCTCTGCGGGCACTTCGCGCCGAAGGAGGCGTCGTCGCCGCTCGAACTGCGGGAGGTCAACCGGCTCCTCGAAGTTCTCGAGGGCCGCGGCCGCAAGGTCTCGGATTTCCTCGATGGCGATCCACTCGACGCACGCGACTGGCTCGTGACGAAGCTCGATCGCGAGCGCGTGATGCGCCTGATCGCGCGCGGTGCGGCGATGGCGCTCGCCGTCGAGCGATGGACGAGCGCAGGCCTCTGGATCGTTGCCCGCGGTGAGCACGGCTATCCCCCGCGCCTGCTCCATCACCTCGGCCGAAGCGCGCCTGCGC
>JBAQWH010000394.1:0-4636 GCA_049298815.1 Thermoanaerobaculia bacterium
CCCGCTGACGATGCACCGGCATCTCGCATTCCGGCAGGCGTTCCGCCGGCCGAGGGCCGCCTGGCGGCAGCGGCTCGCCCCGCACCCGCAGGCGGTCGACGAGATCGGCCAGGTCACCGCGCCGCTCTGTCTCGTCCACGTGAAGAACGACTGGCTCGTGAGCCACGTGCACTCCGAGGCTCTGTTCGGGAGGGCCAACGAGCCCAAGGAGCTGCACGTGCTCGACATCCCCGGCCACTACCACGCCGACCGGATCTTCTCGGTCGCCGGGCCTGCGATCGAGACGATCATCGAGAACTTTCTTCGGCAGCATGCGCCGCGATAGTGGCGTGCACGAGTCCCTCGGTCCCTGAGTTCCTGAGTCCCTTGGGAGTCTTTGCGTGTGTGCTCGTGACCGCGAGCGGTCGCAGACGTGTGACTTAGTTTCAATCTGCGTCGCGCAGTTCTCCCGAGGGACTCAGGGACCAAGGAACCGAGGGACCTCGATTCCCCCCCCCGCCTGCGGAAGGCCACCGGAAACGGTGCGCATGCCCCAAAAGAAAAGGGACCGCGCTCGCACGCGGTCCCGGTCAGAAAGCGGATCCTTGTTCGCTACGCCATCGGAAACGGCGGGATGTCATTCCTGCGTCGCCAGAGATCCGTGATCTCGACGACCTGAAGCTCCGGCTCGGGCGCAGGCTCGAATTCCTCGAGTCGCTGCGGGCGCCGGGGGTCGCGCGCCGATTTCGGCTCGCCGCCATCGTCCTGCGTCCACTCTTCTCCGTCGAAGACCCACATGTTCTTTTTCCTTTCGTCGAGTGCGGCGGGATGCCCGCACGCATCCGATGTACTTCAATCGAGCTGCCAAAGTTCTGCAGAGGGAGGCAAAACCTCCTTCCTCATTCCTGACAGGCATTTAACGGAAACCAGCAGACTCGGGTCGGGCGGACCGGAAGGGCCCCGCGTCCGCTGCGGGACCCACCCCGTCCGAAGAAGGCGTCAGCGCGGGTCGCGGGCTTCGGTCTTCAGGTGCTCGGCGAGCATCCGGTAGGCGCGTCCCCGGTGCGAGATGGCGTCCTTTTCGGCGTCATCCATTTCAGCGAAGGTCTTCGAAGACTTTTCCGGGAGGAACCAGGCGTCCCAGCCGAAGCCCTGGCGCCCGCGCGGCTCGATCAGCACCTCGCCGGCGAGCTCGCCCATGAAGACGTGTCCCTGGTGGCCATCCCAGTAGGCGACGCAGCACTGGGCCCGGGCCGAGCGGTTGTTCAGCGCGTAGGCCATCGCAGCGAGACCTTTTCCTCCAGCGGCCTCGAGCAGCCAACGGACGTACGGTCCCGGGAAGTTGCCGAGCTCATCGAGTCCGAGGGAGACGTCCTCGACGATGAGCCGCCCGAGCTGACGCGATCTCGCGGCCTCGAGTTTGTAACGGGTGATCTCCTCGACGCCCGCAGCCTGAATCTCGGGGAGCGAGAGGGCGACACGAAGCACCGGCTGTCCGAGAATCCGCTCGGCTTCGATGCCCTTGTTCGGGTTGGATGAGACGAGGATCAGCGGCTCGGCGGCTGGTCGGGACACCGCCTGATTGTAGCCGCGCAGCTCAGTCCGTGCAGAGTGCACGCAGGGCGCGGTTGAGGCGGAGGCGCAATCTTTCGGGAGCGGTGACCGGAGCGACGCGGCGCCGGACGAACTCGCGCAGTTTGCGCTGGATGACTTCCCTGCAGTGACAGTCCGGGCAGTCGTGAAGATGCTTTCTGAGATCCTGTTCCTTCGTCGCGCCGAGGGCCCCGTCGAAGAAGAAATACATCACGCGTTTGACATCGTCACAAAGCATCGCTACTTCCTTCCGTGAGCTAGCGGTGACGCTCAATACCGGCATGAACTCTGGAGGGTGGGGCCGAATTCCGTTTGTCTGCATGCGTTCGCCACCGATCGAAGTCGACATCGGTTTGCGCGGCAGTGCAATCGAGCGGCCAGCAGAAAGAAGTGCGAAGAGTGACGTGTGAAGAGTGAAATGAAAACGGCGGCCGAGGCCGCCGTTTGATCGCGTGGGTTGCGGGGCGCTACTCGATGTCGAAGCGGGGCTCTTCTTCTTCCTCTTCGACCTCGAACTCGAAGTCCTCTTCGTCGGAGAAGAGCAGCTCTTCCTCGTTCGGTTCGGGCTCGGCGACCTCGGCCTCGTCGCCCTTCTCGTCCTTCTTCTTCTTGCCCTTCGTCTCGTCTTTGCGCGAGCGCATCTTCGCCGGCTCCGCCTCGCCGCGGATGTAGCCGTACTTGCGGGCGTACTCGAGCAGCGTCCGCTCGAGCATCTTGCGGCCGCGGTAGAGGCGCGACATGACCGTCCCGACCGGGCAGTCGAGGATCTCGGCGATCTCCTTGTACGAGAAGCCTTCGATGTCGGCCAGCAGCACGACCATCTTGTAGTCGTGCGGGAGGGAGTCGAGGGCACGCTTGACGTCGGCGTCGAGCATGTCCTGGAAGATCTCGCTTTCCGGATCGCGAATCAGGTCCGGCGCGTTCTTCTGGATCACGCGCTCATACGACTCCTCGATCTCGGAGAAGTCGATCTTGTGCGGCGTGAGCTTCTTCTTCCGGTAGTTGTTGATGAACGTGTTCTTCATGATCTTGAAGAGCCACGCCTTGAAGTTCGTACCTTCCTCGAACTTGTCGTAGTACTTGTACGCCTTCAGGTACGTCTCCTGGACGAGATCCTCCGCGTCCTCGGAGTTCCGGGTCATTCGATAAGCGGTGTTGTACAGCGAGTCGACGTACGGCATCGCCGCCTTCTCGAAGTCCCAGCCTTGCTCGTGGGGTGACGTCACTTCGGCGCTCTTCATGATCTCTCCCGTGCGACTGCACGTCCGAAAAAATTCAACGTTCATGCCGCATGCACCCTTAGATGCGGCGGCAAATAAATTGGTTACGCAGAACGGGACGGCTCTAGCCAAGTCGCGCCTGCTGTGAGGGTTACGTGTCGTGCGTCCGGGGCGTCCACGCGGTACCTCCCGCGTCACGCCGAATCGGAGCCGTCACCGCGCGGGGACACATCCGCCCGCTTCGGTGACTGAATCAAAGAAAACTACAGGTCTCTCTGGAGGGAACGACTGGCAGGTCGGCTGTGAACAACCTGAAAACAGCGTGAATTCCCGCGAGCCGAAGAACTATACACAGACTCTGGGAATTTTTCAAGTCTCGTTCTTCACTCATGGCAAAAAAAAGGAACCTACCCGCCCCTCACGGGACCGGCGCCGCCGACAGCACGGCGTCGACCTCCTCGATCCGCGCCAGGAGCTCGGCCTCGCCGAGCACCCGCCTGGACCCCTCGACGTCGATCTCGTTCTCGAGGCTGATCCAGCTCCGGCAGCCGGCGTACGCGTCCTCGAAGTGGACCTCCACCGGCTGGGCCAGCTCCCAGGCTCTCACTGCAATCACGAAGACCGCCTGGTCGGGACGGAAGCGATACCGCGCGTTCAGCGTCTCCCGTGGCATGACGACGTGCTTCTCGAGTCCGGTCAGCAGCTCGAGGTCGTTCACCTTCCACGTCTTCACGACCTCGCACCAGTGCGTCACGGTCACCGAGGGCCGGTGCTCCGATTCACCCTGGTGAAAGAACGTCGGGTAGAGGTAGAAACGCTCGGCCTCGACTCCGAACGCCGGATCCGCGATCCCGCCCTTCCGGATGAGGACCACCTGAACCCCATCGCCGAGGGCGGCGATCACGTTCGACCATTCCTTGAGGGCGGTGTGATGCGGCAGTTTGTTCATGCGCTCGCGCGCCTCCTCATCTCACGGCGTCCGGCACGTAGGTGACGGAGTTGACGGGTCCTTCCCAGATCGTGACGCTCGCGACCTCGGCCGACTCGTCCTCGACGGCGGCCTGGAGCTCGCGATGGAACCACTCCGCGAGGTTCTCGGCCGAAGGGTTGATCTCGGTGAACGGCGGAACGTCGTTGATGCAGCCGTAGTCGAGCTGCTTCGCGAGGGTCTCGAGCTTCCGCTTGGCGCTGACGAAGTCGACCGCGATGGCGTCCGAGTCGAGGCCGCCGCCGGTGCCCCGCAGGTCCGCCTCGACCTTGTAGGAATGGCCGTGGAGCGGCTCCGAGATCCCGCGGTACTCGCGCAGATAGTGCGCAGCCTCGAAGCGCGCCTCCACCCTCACCGTGTACCTGCCGCTCATTCTTCTCCTTCGAAGATGTGACCGATCATCTCCTCTGAGACGCCCAGCGCCCGGAGCTCCGAGGGCGATGTACGCGATCGAAGAAGCTCGATCGCACGCCGGTCGTCGAAGCACGACGAGGCGCCGCCGGACTCGGCCAGTTGGACGAGCGAGAGCAGCGTCGCACGCCGGTCCTCGGTCATGTTCCGAAGTGTACAATGCGCGCCGACCTGCCCATGCCGCTGCCAAAAAGCATCACCTGTAGCTCATGCAAGAAGACGTACCCGGAGGGGTGGAAGCGCTGCCCCTATTGCGGTCACGACGAGCTCCGCCTCAAGAGCGACCAGCAGAACCGGAAGTTCATGGAGCGGAAGGTCCGCGAGTTCGAGCAGCGGCTCGGCAAAGTTCTACCGAAGGAAGGCGGCGGCCAGCGCCGCGGCCAGCAACCGAAGCAACGCGGCGGACGGCCGCAGGCTGCAGAGGCCGGCGAGCAGAAACAGGCAC
>JBAQWH010000395.1:0-1555 GCA_049298815.1 Thermoanaerobaculia bacterium
GCTTCGACTCGACGTACGAGTGCACGTCCTCGTGCTGCGCGACGTCGGAGTCGGACGGCGGGGCGACCGCGCGGAGGGCGGACGTCATCCGTGCCGCCTCGTCCGGGGTGAGCACGCTGGCGCGCGCGAGGGCTTCCGTCCAGGCGACCGAGCCCTGCACGTCCTGCTCGAACAGCGCCCGGTCGAAGCCGAACGAGTCGTTCAGTGCGCGCAGGAGCTCCGACGGCTCCTCGGTGAAACGGCCGCCCCACAGCTTCGTCACTGCGCGACCTTCTCCATCTTCATCGGCGACAGCCGCTTCCGGCCGCGGAGCTGCAGGCCGAACAGCTTGATGAAGCCGGCGGAGTCCTTCGCGTCGTAGCCGGTCATGTCGAACGACGCCAGGTTCTGCGAGTAGAGCGAGTTCGGCGACTGCCGTCCGACGATCGTGCAGTTTCCCTTGTAGAGCTTGAGCGTGACGGTTCCGGTGACGTCCTCGCAGAGCGCGTTGATGAACGCGTCGTACGCCTCGCGCAGCGGCGAGAACCACTGGCCGTTGTAGACGAGCTCCGCGTAGCGCGTCGCGATCCGCTCTTTCTCGTGCGAGCTCTCGCGGTCGAGGACGAGCGCCTCGAGCGCCTTGAGCGCGTTGACGAGCAGCGTGCCGCCGGGGGTCTCGTAGACGCCGCGGGACTTGATGCCGATCAGCCGGTTCTCGACGATGTCGGCACGGCCGACGCCGTGCTTCCCGCCGATCGCGTTGAGCGTGCGCACCAGGTTCGCGGGCGAGAGCTTCTCGCCGTTGACCGCGACCGGCATGCCGCTCTCGAACGAGATCGTCACCTTCTCGGGAACGTCGGGCGCTTTCGTCGGGTCGACGGAGAGCTTGAACATCGACTCTTCCGGCTCGAACGACGGGTCCTCGAGCGGACCGCCTTCATGCGACAGGTGCCACAGGTTCCGGTCGCGCGAGTACGGGTCCTTCTTGGTGACCGGCACCGGGATGCCGCGCTCGTTCGCGTAGTCGATCGCGTCCTCGCGCGACACGATGTCCCAGTCGCGCCACGGAGCGATGACTGTGAGCTCGGGGGCGAGCGCCTGATACGCGAGCTCGAAGCGGACCTGGTCGTTTCCCTTGCCGGTGCAGCCGTGCGCGACGGCATCGCAGCCGGTGGCGAGCGCGATCTCGATCTGCTTGCGCGCGATGAGCGGCCGTGCGGTCGACGTCCCGAGCAGGTAATCGCGCTCGTAGATCGCCCCGGCCTTCAGCACCGGGAAGAGGTAGTCGGCCGCGAACTCCTCAGTCGCATCGACGAGGTGGAAATCGCACGCGCCGGTGCTGTACGCCTTCTGCGCGAGACCGGAAGTCTCCTCGGCCTGACCGACGTCGACCGCGACCGCCACGACATCGCAGCCGTAGGTCTCCTTCAGATACGAAATGATGATCGACGTGTCGAGGCCGCCGGAGTAGGCGAGAGCGATTTTCTTGATTGTGTTCATGGGGATGTCCTTTCGGGTTCCTCGGGGTTCCTCGGGGGTTCCTCGGAGTTCCTCGGGGAGTGAGTGGTGTTTGTTC
>JBAQWH010000396.1:0-3654 GCA_049298815.1 Thermoanaerobaculia bacterium
GCCCGCTACGGTCGCACGCTCGAATGCGCGGAGGGCGGTGAGCGGTCACCAGAATCGTCAGAAGCGGATGAAGCCAAGGCGAAGGCCGTTTCGTCTCAAGCGTCCGTCACCGAACTCCTGTAACATCGCATACGCGTACTTGACGGTTTCGTCACCGTCGAACCCGCAATCCGTTACATTCACGTCCGCGCGGAGGTTTTTCTGCAGGTCCCTCGACCGCCGAAGCCTTTCACCGCCCTGGCACTCACGGCCGGGGCTGCTCGTTCTCCGCGCCTCGGTCCCCCTTCCCCGGTTCGAAAAACAAGGGCACGCCGCGCAGCGGCACCCCTCGAGACCACGCCTCGACCGATTGATTGAAAGACGGAGGAATCAGATGAGGAGCACATCCCCGACACGGAAACGCCTGGCAGCTGTCCTGGTGGCAGCGTTCGCCCTGATGGCGGCCGGCAGCCTGCAGGCCGCCGATCTGTCGACGCAGAGCTATTCGCTCAAACTCGACAGCACTCTCTCCTGGGGCGCGCGATACCGCGTGCAGGAGCCCGACCTTCGACTCATCGGCGTCCCCAACGGCGGGACGGCCTGGTCGGTCAACGGTGACGACGGCAACCTGAACTACGACGAAGGGCTCGTGAGCAACAACCTCCGGGCTTCGATCGAGCTCGACTTCGCCTACAAGAACTTCGGCGTCTTCGCCCGCGGCATCGCGTTCAAGGACTTCGAGGTCGGCAACACCGACCGCACTCCGCTGTCGAAGGATGCCGAGGACTGGGTCGAGACCCGCGCCGAGCTGCTCGACGCGTTCATCTACTACAAGTTCAGCAAGGCCCAGATTCGCGCCGGACGCCAGGTCCTCAACTGGGGCGAGAGCACCTTCACCCAGGGCGGCCTGAACTCGATCAACCCGGTCGACGTCTCGACCATCCGCGTCCCCGGCGCAGAGCTGCGCGACGCTTACCGCCCGAGCGGGATGGTGTGGGGGTCGTTCGACTTTTCGCAGAACGTCTCCGCGGAAGCCTTCTACCAGTACGACTGGGAGGAGACGGTCATCGACCCGGCCGGGACGTACTTCTCGACGAGCGACTTCGCCGGCCTCGGCGGCTCGACCGTCTTCCTCGCCTTCGGATCCTTCTCCGACATCGCGCCGGCTCCGTTCTATGCAGGAACGATCAACCGCGCGTTCATGGGCGTTCCCCGCGGGCCGGACCGTGAAGCGAAGGACGACGGGCAGTACGGTCTCGCGCTCCGCTTCTTCCTCGACAAGTTCGCCGGCACCGAGTTCGGCCTCTACTACGTCAACTATCACTCCCGCCTTCCGGCGGTGAACGGCGTCACCGGCACTCTCGCCGGTGCGGTAGCGGCTCAGGCCGCGGGCACTGCGGCCGGGGGCCGCATCTATTCGTTCTACAAGGTGCCGCCGGGAGCCAACCCGACGATCGACGCGGCCGCCGCAGCGGCCGGGCAGGCGGCAGCGACCGACGTCTATGCAGCGACCACGCGGTACTTCTTCGAGTACCCCGAGGACATCCGGATGTTCGGGCTCAGCTGGAACGCGCAGCTCGGCGCCACCGGCATCGCCTTCCAGGGCGAGATCTCGCACGCGCAGGACAAGCCGTTCCTCGTCGACGACATCGAGCTCATCTTCGCCGCCCTCGGGCCGATCTCTCCGGCCCTGGCGGCGACCAACCAGGTCCACAAGGGGAACCCCGGCTTCGGAACCGAGATCTCGGGATACCGGCGGCTCGACGCCACGCAGGTGCAGTTCACGCTGACCAAGGCCCTCGGCCCGATGATCGGTGCCGACCAGGGCGTCCTCGTCCTCGAGCCGGCGATCACGAAGGTGTGGGACATGCCGTCCAAGGACGTCCTCCGCTTCGAGGCTCCCGGCACCTACACGAGCGGCAACCCGCTGATGGCTGGTCCGGGCGGCGCGCATGCCGGCAAGGCGGCGGAAGATGCCGAGCACTTCGCAGATCCGACGTCGTGGGGCTATCAGCTCGCGGGCCGGCTCGACTTCAACAACGCGATCGGCGCCTTCAACATCCTGCCGCGCTTCGCATGGCAGCACGACGTGGCCGGCAACACGCCCGGCCCGGGCGGCAACTTCGTCGAGGGGCGTTACGCTCTCACCACCGGGATCACCGCCAGCTATCAGAACCGCTGGGAGTTCGACCTCAGCTACTCGAACTACGGAGGCGCGGGTCGCTACAACCTGATCAACGACCGCGACTTCGTGGCAGCAGTCGTCAGGTACTCGTACTAAGGGAAGGCACACGACCATGAAGAAATCGACGATCACACTCGCAGTTGCGCTGACACTCGCATGCGGCGTCACGATGCTGCACGCGCAGCTTCCCGCCGCCCAGGTGGCGCGGCTCGGCAACGAACTCACGCCGCTCGGTGCCGAGAAGGCCGGTAACGCCGACAAGACGATCCCCGCGTGGGACGGCGGCATCAAGGCGCCGCCCGCTGGATACAAGGCAGGGCAGCACTACATCGACCCGTTCGCGGCCGACAAGCCGCTCTTCACGATCACCTCGGCGAACATGGCGCAGTACGCCGCCAGGCTGACGCCCGGACAGCAGGCGCTCCTCAAGGCATATCCGAAGAGCTACAAGATGATCGTCTATCCGACGCGGCGGAGCGCTTCGTTCCCGCAGCGGATCTACGACAAGACCACGCAGATCGCCGCGACGGCGCGCACGGTCGAAAACGGCTACGGCATCACCGGCGCGATCAACGGCATCCCGTTCCCTGTCCCGCAGAACGGCGTCCAGGCGATCTGGAACCATCTGCTCCGCTATCGCGCCGACAGCGCCTCGCGCCACATCGCTCAGGCGGCCCCGACCCGCAGCGGCAGCTACAGCCTCGTCGAGTTCGAGGACGAGTTCTACATGCTCTACAGCATGGCCGGAAAGACCGAGGCGGACCTCAACAACAAGATCCTCTTCTTCCGGCAGGAAGTCACAGCGCCGGCACGCCTCGCAGGAGGCATTCTCCTCGTGCACGAATCGCAGAACCAGGTGAAGGAGCCTCGCGGCGCGTGGATCTACAACCCGGGCCAGCGCCGCGTCCGCCGCGCTCCGAACGTCGCCTACGACAACCCGGGGACGGCCGCCGACGGCATGCGCACGTCCGACCAGCTCGACATGTTCAACGGTGCAGTCGATCGTTACGAGTGGAAGCTCGTCGGCAAGAAGGAGATCTACGTCCCGTACAACTCCTACAAGCTGCAGGACCCTTCGGTGAAGATGAAGGACATCCTCACGCCGCTGCACATCAACCAGAACCTCGCACGCTATGAGCTTCACCGCGTGTGGGTCGTCGACGCGACGCTCAAGCCGGGCGAGCGGCACCTCTACAAGCGCCGCACGTTCTACCTCGACGAGGACAGCTGGCAGATCCTGGCGATGGACCAGTACGACAACCGCGACCAGCTGTGGCGCGTCTCCGAAGCGCACGCGATGAACTACTACAACGTCCCCGCGATCTGGACGGCACTCGAGGTCCACACCGACCTGCAGGCCGGCCGCTATGTCGCCATGGGCATGTTCAGCGAGTACGACGCTCCGAAGTTCGGCATCAAGCGCACGCTCGAGGACTACACCCCCTCGGCCCTCCGCCGCGAAGGCGTCCGCTGATCGTTCCACCCGCGTG
>JBAQWH010000397.1:0-1698 GCA_049298815.1 Thermoanaerobaculia bacterium
GGTCGGTGCCGTGCGAGTGGTCGCGCGCGGTGTGGTCGCGCGACGGGTCGCAGGGCGTGTGACCGGAGCGAGTTCCTGCGCAACCGTGGACGAACGGCGGGGCTGGGTGAATGCGACAGCGGTCGCAGGCTCGGCGCCGCGAACGGCTTCAGCCAGGAGGAACGTCCGAGTCTCGGAGCTCGGGTAGAACGCGTG
The DNA here is from genome assembly GCA_049298815.1 of Thermoanaerobaculia bacterium. Classification (GTDB taxonomy): domain Bacteria; phylum Acidobacteriota; class Thermoanaerobaculia; order Gp7-AA8; family Gp7-AA8; genus JBAQWH01. The sequence continues at coordinate 196 of JBAQWH010000397.1, forward strand.
GCCGCGTCCGTCGACGATGCGGTACTGCTCGATGTACGCGCGGAGCGATGGATAGGCGCGCGCCAGTCGATCGAGCTTGTCGGCGCCATAGAACGCGCCGACCGGATCGGTCACGGCCAACGTCCAGACTTCGTCGAGGGTCGCGTAGGCGGAGACGTCCCGGCCCTGCTCGCGAGCCTGGAGGAAGAGCGAGTGGAAGGTCGCGTAGTCGTTGTTGCGCGCCGCTTCCGCGAGAGTGACGGTCGGTTGGACGTGGATCGGATCAGACGGAAGGACGACGAGCAGATCGCTCTGCCAGCCACCGGCCTGCGGTGCTGGGCTCACGTCCTGCGGAGCCGCAGCGGCCGCCGTGCCGCGCGGAGTCACTCGCGGCAGCGGCTCTTCCTGGCCTGTGACCGAGATGGTCGTCGCGCTTGCAAGCGCGGCGATGACCACGATGACGGCGAAGCGGTATCGCACGCAATCCTCCCGTCCCAACACTGAATTGGACGGCGAAAGTGTACCGCGATTTAGGATCGGGGTCGGCGGCTACTGCCGCGAACGGGCCGAGGCCTGCTGGCCCAGGATGCGAGCCGTGTCGATCAGCTCCTGAATCGTGGTCTGGTCTTTCCCGCTGGCCTGCAGCAGGTAGATCCGGATCGCGCTTCCGACGGGGATGACCTTGTTCGCAGGTTCGGAGTAGAACCGCTCGAGGCCCGAGACGAGCTCGAAGCCGCTCATTTTGCCAGCCGTCGACGTCTGGCGTTCAGTCCGCGCCGCGAGGCTCGCACACGGCGAGGCCGGACCGGAGGTCACGTCGATCTTGTCGAGAGCATCCCGATAGCCCTGCGAGTACCCGATCGCCCAGAAGAGCTTCTCGGTGCTGCTCAGCTTGAGCCACTGGTCGCCGTTGCTGGGAGGGGTGATCTCGGGAGTGGACTGTGCAAATCCGACGGTCGCACAGAGCAGCAGAGCGAAGCCGAGGATGATCTTTCTCATTTGGCGCACCTTTTTCGATGTGGAGACGGGACGAATGAATCCGGCGGCGATTCTAACCAAAAACGAATCAATCACGGAAGAGAATGCTTGTCCGCCCGTCAGTGGACGGCGCCTTCGATCTTGGCGCGGTACCGGGCGACGTCGTCGGTGACGTCGATGTGGGGCAGCGCGGCGCCCAGAGCGGCCTTCGCCTCGCGGTACTTTCCGGTCTCGTAAAGGGCGACCGCGAGGTAGTAACCGAACGCCTCTTCGCCGCGGCCGAGCGCCCCGGCCCGGGCGAACGCTTCGACGGAAAGAGCGAAGTCGCGGGCCCGGTAGGCCTCTTCCGCAATTTTCAGGATGTCGTCCCGCCGGAGGTTCGTGATGGCGAAGGCGTCCCGGAGCTTTGCTCGCGCGCCGTAGACATCGTCGTGCTCGAGAGCAGCGGCGGCTTCCTCCAGCGTCCGTGTGACCTCGCGTGCCGAGGCGGTCCGGGCGGAGGGCTGCGGCTCGCTTCGCTCGACCTCGGCCACCTTGCGCTCGAAC
>JBAQWH010000398.1:0-6349 GCA_049298815.1 Thermoanaerobaculia bacterium
CACGCGGGGTCGACGAGATCGCGCTCGCCGGCGCGTTCGAGGAAGGGGGACGCGTCGTCGCGGTCCTTCCCGAAGGCCTCGGCAAGGCGTCGGTCGCGGCGAAGTACCGCGACGGGATCCGGCAGGAGCGGCTCGTCCTCGTATCGCCTTACGCACCGCACGCCGGCTTCACCGTCGGCAACGCGATGGGGCGCAACCGCTTGATCTACGCGCTTGCGGATGCGGCGCTGGTCGTGGCGAGCGCGCTGCGGACCGGCGGGACGTGGGCCGGTGCGGAGGAGGAGTTGAAGCGCGAAGATGCACGGCGCGTCTACGTCCGCGTGGCCCCGGTCGCAGGGAACGAAGGTCTACTCGCGATCGGCGGAGTGCCTTTCCCGGACGAGGCGCTGCGCCGCGGAATTCGGGTACTCCTCGGTGAGGTCACCGCCATGAAGATTGCGGGCGCGGTCGAGCCGCAAGCAACTGAGTATGACGCCGTTCTACCGTTGATTCTCGAACTCCTCGCGCAGCCGCGAACGGCGAAGGAGCTCGCCGCAGCGCTCGGTGTCGCGCCGGCACAGGCGAAGAAGTGGATCGATCGCGCGATCGCGGAGAAGCGCGTCGTCAGGCGCGGCAAGCCGGTCAAGCTGCACCGTGCCGACGCTCTTCAGCCGTCGCTGTTCGGGTGAGCGCACGCGATTTCACCACAGAGGCACAGAGAGCACAGAGGTACACAGAGAGGGAGCTTGCAAGTTTCTCTGTGCACCTCTGTGCTCTCTGTGCCTCTGTGGTGAATCGACTCGATTTCTACCGGACGTAGAAGAGAGAGCCCAGTCCGTCTGAGTGGACTTGAAAGTCTCTTCCTCCCGAGGGACCCTCGGCGGGTGAACGAGCTGCGGGAGATGACGAGCGGCATCATCGGCGCAGCGATCGAGGTGCACCGGTCGCTCGGACCGGGACTGCTCGAGTCGGCGTACGAAGAGTGTCTTGAGCAGGAACTCGTTCTGCGAGGCGTTCCGTGCAGGCGTCAGGTGGCGCTGCCGGTCGAGTACAAGGGGGTTAGGCTCCGGTGCGCCTACCGGATCGATCTGCTCGTGGCCGATGCCGTGATCGTGGAGATCAAGGCGGTCACGATGATCGAGCCGGTCCACGAAGCGCAACTGCTCACCTATCTGAGGCTCGCGCGATGCCATGTCGGCCTGCTGATCAACTTCAACGTCGCTGTGCTTCGGGATGGGATCAGGCGGCGGGTGCTCTGAAGCTGTTCACCACAGAGGCACAGAGGGCACAGAGGAGCACGGAGATGGGGCCTTCGGGCTCCCCCCTCTGTGTATCTCTGTGCTCTCTGTGCCTCTGTGGTGAACCGCTCGCCTGAAGTATCGTGAAGCGCGATGGCGCTCACCTCCACGATGCACAACATCACCCTCGAGCTCTCCGACGTCGACCGCGGAGTGTACCAGACGCTCGAGCTGAAGCTCGCGAGGCATCCGTCCGAGTCGGCCGAGTACCTCGTCACGCGCCTGCTCGCGTATGCGCTCGAGTACACCGAGGGGATCGAGTTCACGCCGGGACTCAGCGATGGAGACGACCCGCCGATCGTCGTGCGCGACCTCACAGGGAAGCTTCTCGCGTGGATCGACGTCGGGTCGCCCGACGCAGCGCGGCTGCATCGCGCGGCCAAGGCCGTCGACCGCGTCGCCGTCTACACCCACAAGGACCTCCGCAACGTCCTCGGGCAGCTCGAAGGGAAGAAGATCCATCGCGCCGCGGAGATCCCGCTCTTCGCGTTCGACCGGCAGGTGATCGAAGAGATCGCGGAACGGCTGCAGCGCAGGATGCAGATCACGTTGTCGAGGACCGAGGGTCATCTGTACCTCGACGTCGACGGGCACGCGATCGAGACGGTGGTGGGGGAGCATCGGGTGGGGTGAGGGGGCGCCTTGATGGCGCTGTAACCACAGAGGCACAGAGAACACAGAGGAGGACAGAGGGCTCGGTGTTCCTCTGTGCCCTCTGTGCCTCTGTGGTCAGGTGGTTGGGGTAGCTACCCCTGGGCCGGGACCTACGGCCGCGGCGGGAGCGGGGGGGCGACGGGGGCCTGCGGCCTCTTTGCGCGGAGAGCCTGGATCTCCTGGTAGACGTCCCACTTCGCTTTCTGCGGGGCGGTCAGGAGCGTGGCGAACGCGGCCTTGTGCGCGTCGATGGCGGCCTTGATCTTCTCGCGGATCGCCTTGCCTGCGATCAGCGCCTGGCCGGCCTTGAGCGCGTCCCCTGCGTCGACGGCGGCCTTCAGCGCCTCGCCATTCGCCCTCTGCTCCTCGTGGAACGGCTTGAGCGTCTCCCCGAGCTTGGCCTGGAGAGCCTTCACCTGCTCGATCTGCGCGGCGCTCAGGTCGAGGAACTCGGCGATCATCGCCGGTCCGAGCAGCTGGCCGGCGCGGGGGGCCATCGGGGGTCGCGGCGCCTGCGGGGCGGTCTGGGCGACCACGGCCATCGCGAGAAGAAGCGTAAGGGCGGTCACTGCAATCAGTCTCGTCTTCATTGGAACCTCCTTCTGATGCCGGTTCGACGGACGGCGAGCCGCGCGCGTTTACAATCACGCCCGCCTGTACGGTTTTTCACACGCCGACGCCCGTCGGTCGCACGAGCATCCCCCTTCGGAGGTCCCAATGGCAGTCATCATCGAACCGTTCCGCATCAAGGCCGTCGAACCGATCCGCATGAGCTCCCGCGAAGAGCGGGAGGCGGCGATCGTGAAGGCCGGCTACAACATCTTCAAGCTCTCGGCGCGCGACGTCATCATCGACTTCCTCACCGATTCCGGGACCGGCGCGATGTCGGCCGCGCAGTGGGGCGCCCTCATGCAGGGCGACGAGTCGTACGCGGGATCGAGGTCGTTCGAGCGCTTCGACGCGGTCGTCCGTGAGCTCACCGGCCTGACCCACATCATCCCGACTCACCAGGGTCGCGCCGCCGAGCGCATCCTCTTCCACTCGCTCCTCCAGCCCGGCGACATCGTCGTCAGCAACATCCACTTCGACACGACGCGCGCGAACATCGAAGTCGAGGGGGCCGAGGCCCGTGACCTCGTCATTCCGGAAGGCCGCCAGCCCTCGGTCATCCATCCCTTCAAGGGCAACATGGACCTCGGGGCGCTCGAGGAGTCGCTCCGGCGCGACGGCGCGCGGATCAAGATGGTCATGATGACCGTCACGAACAACTCCGGCGGCGGCCAGCCGGTGTCGCTCGAGAACCTCCGCGGGGTCCGCGACCTCGCGCACAAGTACGGCAAGCCGTTCTTCCTCGACGCCTGCCGCTTCGCCGAGAACTCGTGGTTCATCAAGCTGCGCGAGCCGGGGCAGGCGGACCGCACGCCGCGCGACATCGCGAAGGAGATGTTCTCGTACGCCGACGGCTGCACGATGTCGGCGAAGAAGGACGGCCTCGCGAACATCGGCGGCTTCCTCGCGATGAACGACGACGCGCTGGCGCAGAAGTGCCGGACGCTCCTGATCCTGACCGAGGGCTTTCCGACCTACGGTGGGCTGGCCGGGTACGACCTCGAGGCGATCGCGCAGGGGCTCGAGGAGGTCACCGAAGAGGACTACCTCCGCTACCGCATCCGGAGCGTCGAGTACCTCGGCGAGAAGCTGCAGGCGGCCGGAATCCCGATCGTGGTGCCGACCGGCGGGCACGCGGTCTACATCGACGCGGCCGCGATGCTCCCGCACATCCCCGCGCTGCAGTACCCGGGACTCGCGGTGTCGACCGCGCTCTACGTCGAGGGCGGCATCCGCGCGTGCGAGATCGGCAGCGTGATGTTCGGTCTGCAGCCAGACGGGACGGAGAAGGCGGCGTCGATGGAGCTGGTGCGGCTCGCGATGCCGCGACGGCTCTACACGCAGTCGCACGTCGACTACGTCGGCGAGGTGGCGATCGCCGTGGCGAAGCAGGCGTCGCAGATGGGCGGGTACCGGATCACCGAGGCGCCGAACGTTCTCCGCCACTTCACCGCGCGGTTCGAGCCGGTCGGCAAGCCGGTGCAGAAGGTGCCGTTCGGCTCGTGCGCCCTGGATCACGTGTAGGGGAGTTGATTGTCCCTGGGTCCCTCGGTCCCTGAGTCCCTCGGGTTCCTCGGGTTCCTCGGGTTCCTCGGGGTTCCTCGGGCTGCCGGCGTTTACCCTCTCCCGGCGGGAGAGGGTCGGCCTGGTGGTGCTGCTGCGCGCCCCGTGCTCGCTCTCTAACCCGACCTCCGCAGCACCATCAGGCCGGGGTGAGGGGACCCTGGTGCCTCGACCGGGAAAGCCCCTCACCCCGACGAACCCCTGAGGGCCTATATGCTCAGTTCAGAGCAGGGGTCTCCCGTGGAGCGTCCCTCACCCGCACTCCGCTTCGCTCCGTCTCTCCCCCTCCCCGCTCCGCGGGGCGAGGGATGTGAGCAGTACGCGCCGCGCCCGGTGCTAGCATCGCCGCACCATGAAAGCACTGCGCGTGACCAATGGCGATGCGGTCCGTCTGTCGACCATCGACCCGAACGGCACTCCTGATTTCAAGGGCGGCAAAGCCAAGGGAGAAGCAGAGCTGGCCCGCCTGCGGCCGCGCCTCGTCGAGTTGCAGGAAGTCCTCTACGCGGAGAACAAGCACAAGATCCTCGTCGTGCTCCAGGGGATGGACACGGCGGGGAAGGACGGCGCGATCCGCCACGTGTTCGAAGGGGTGAACCCGCAGGGGGTCCGCACCGTTGGCTTCAAGGTGCCGAGCGCCGAGGAGCTGGCGCACGACTTCCTCTGGCGCGTTCATGCGAAGGTCCCCGGGCGCGGCGAGCTGGTCGTCTTCAACCGGAGTCACTACGAAGACGTCCTCGTGGTGCGGGTGCACGAGCTCGTCCCCGAGGCGACGTGGAAGCAGCGCTTCGAGCAGATCAACCAGTTCGAGCGGATGCTGCGCGACACCGGCACCACGATTCTCAAGTTCTTCCTGCACATCGACAAGGACGAGCAGAAGGAGCGGCTCCATGCGCGGCTCGACGAGCCCGACAAGCGCTGGAAGTTCAACCTCGGCGATCTCGAGGAACGGAAGCTGTGGGGCGCGTATCAGGAGGCCTACGAAGACGTGCTCCGGAAGACCAGCACCGAGCACTCTCCGTGGTACGTGGTCCCGGCGAACCGGAAGTGGTACCGCAATCTCGCAATCGCGCGGATCCTCGTCGACACGCTGGAGAAGCTCGAGATGAAGTTCCCTCCCGCCGCGGACCTGACCGGCGTCACGATCGATTGAGGGTCGGCGGCGCCGTCTTCGGTGCCTCGGCCGCGCTATAGTTCCGCCACTTCGAATTGCGATGAACGCGGGCACGGAGGAGTCCGGCCGTGCGGCTTTCGTCCGTTCGACGACCGGAGACTGACCGATGGAAACTGCGCTGCATGCGGAAACGAAATCCCGCCACGGATTGAAGGAAGTCGGGAAGGCCGAACCGTGCCGTTGCTCGGCCGACTGGAGCGACCGGCGCAACGACGGCCGGCGTCTCGTCTGCGAATTCATCGGGACGTTCGGCCTGCTGTTCGTTCTCTCCGGCGGCGCGGCGGTGCTCTCGACCCATGCCGCGAGCTCCGACGTCCTCCTTCGCTGCGTCATGCTCGGTGTTGCCGTCGCGGCCTGGGTCGTGGCAGCGATCTACTCATTCGGCGACGTGTCGGCCCACTTCAATCCGGCATTGACGCTCGCCTTCGCGCTGCGCGGCGACATCTCGGCGCGGATGGCTGCCGCGTACATCGGCACGCAATGCGTCGCGGCAGCGGCGGGATCGCTCGTGGCGCGTGCGCTGTTCGGCAACGCGGGCGGACTCGGTGCGGCCGTAATGCCGCCCGATGCGTTCTGGCGGACGACCGCCTTCGAGCTGATCATCACCGCGGGCCTCATCCTGATCGTTCTCGCGATGGTCGACGGGCCGAAGCTGAACGCGCCGTTCGTCCCGGTCGCGGTCGGTGCCTACATCCTTGCGGCCGTGATCGTGGGAGGCCTCTTCAACGGCGCAGCGATGAATCCCGCGCGCGTATTCGGCCCCGCGGTCGTGTTGGGTGATCTCAGCGGCCAGTTGCCTTACTGGATCGGCGCCTTCGCCGCGTCGTTCGCCGGCGTCGGCCTCGACTACGTCATCCGAGGGACCCCGGCGAAGAAGAGCGCCACGCCGGCCGCCGAATGGCCGGAGGCAGGGCGCAGCGAGGCGGCGAGTTAGGGGGAGCGGCGTCCTGAGTGGGAGAACGGCGCGGCCGGCGCCGTTGCGGACGAAAATGACGCGTGAACCTCCCCCGCGGCGCCTTGACGACGATCCTCGGTGCTCCTCTGTGTTCTCTGTGCCTCTGTGGTGAATCCA